>JAQWRF010000102.1 GCA_029243845.1 Planctomycetota bacterium
GATGATAGTTTTATAGGTGCTGGAGTTGGCGTACCAGGGGTAGTGGATGGCAACTGCGTTCAGGACTGTCCAAACATCAAGTGGTTAGAAAAAATAGATATGGTCAGGGTGTTGGCTGATTCACTAGGTGAAAATTACAAATACAACCTAGACAACGATGCGAATGTAGCTGCGCTTGGTGAATCTGTGGCTGGCGCGGGCATCAATCACCCTTCGTTTGCCTTTATAACGATTGGCACTGGGATTGGCGGTGGCTTAATTGTCGACGGCAACATTTATCATGGGCCTGGCGGAATGGCCGGAGAAATCGGTCATATAGGAACGGGTCATTCATTAGCATGTAATTGCGGCGCAATCGGTTGCGTTGAAGCCATCGCAAGTGCTAGTAATATCGAAAAGCGCGCTCACGGAAAACCCCTACCCGAAATCATAGAAGCGGCCAAAGGTGGCGATCACGATTCTATTCAACTACTCAAAGAAAGTGGTGCAGCCCTCGGCGAGGCCATTTCACAGATAGCCCTATTACTTGATATCCGCGTGTTTGTGTTTGGCGGTGGTGGTGCTCCGTGTTTAGAAATGTGGCAACCCTATATCAACAAAGTCATTGACGCTCGCTGCTTCGGCCGTAGCTCCGATGATTTTACGGTTATCCAAGCTAGCTTAGGTAATGAAGCCGGCGTTTGCGGTGCAGCTGCCTTACTTGGTTAAAGTAAAAGGCCAGCCCTCAAATTGTTGTGCGTCCTTGGTATTAGGATTCACCCAACGTGGCCAGCATTCGAAGATGACATCATCGCCGAAACGAATGACTCCATAACCAGGCATGCGGTCGTAAAGTGACGCAGGTTCAAGACCGGTGTTAATCGGATTAGCCACAGCGATTACTGTTATCGGGTTCCCAAAGCCATCGATGAAATCGCCGGTATAGTGCGGCTCCCCAGGCACAGCGTTTTTACCCCAGAGCGGCGGCCACCAACGACGCGGCCAAGTATTCGCCATCGCTGGAGAAGTAAACACGACCGATCCAACATCGGTATAGCGCAACAAACTTCCCAGATGCTGATCACCAGCAAGATGGATAGCATCCGCATCGCCGATTATTTGCACGGCGCGATTACGTGCTGACTGTGGCCACCCACCGGAGTCGGTATCGGCGGCAAATTTATAACCTTGTGGGTACTCCCCTTTTTCTGGGGTTGGAAGACTCGGCAGCACACTGCCGCTCATTGACTTTTCAGGCAAGGTCGCCAAATTACAAAAAGGTGTTTGCGACAAAACTACTTTTTGATAATCACCGTCTTTGCGGCTAGCCCATTGTGCCAAAAACTTTTCTTGACGCTCACCTAGCAACTGTGCGCCTGGCACATCGGCATCACGCGGATCGTAGCCTGCTGCTTGAGCCCATCCGTTTTTAAATTTTCCGTCTGGCACCACGTCACTTGCAGAATCTTTAAACTGCCGATCTGAGACAACAGCGAAATCGACATTGGCATATTTGAAGTCAGTGAAGTAAACGCTCATGCCTGATTCACATTTTCTCTGGTCGATACCGCGCGGCAAATGACCTGTTTGCGTTTCATGCACTACGTTGACGAACTCTATCGCATGTACATAACCACCAGAGTCTTGAGCCGTCAACCCGCGCGACTTGTCCGGCTTCGCAAGACGTCCGCCAGCTCCCCAGAGGTTTCCTTGGTAGATGTCGTGATCATCGGGGATGCTCACGCTTGGCAAGTTACGCGTCAGTTCACCCAGCGACCAATAAAAGCGATACCACTTATAAAGGTAGTCTTTAGTCAGTTTGTCAAGATTGCGGTTATCAACGGGGTCGATATCACCTTCATAAAGTTGGTCGCCAGCGAAATACAGCATATCGACTTTTTGTAGCTGCACGTTGTCGACAATCTCTTGATGCGGAAACCAAATAGAATCTGAATTCCATTGCAAATCACCCACATAATGCTTCAAACAATTGAGTGATGCCAATGCAAAATCCTCTTGCGGTTCGGCGGCAAATTTACCGTGATAAGCGTAATCAGCGAATTCTTCGGCATGCAACACAATTTTAAATGGCTGCTCGTTCTTAAAATCACGGCTAAGCTCAAACAACATATTCCATGACACATTTTTCAATGAAGATGTACTCGCTACATGCCATTTACCCTGTTCTTTTATAAGCAAATCAGCCGTGAGATTAGCATAGTTTTCTAAAGGCACGAGTTGTGCATTCAAACGCACTCGCCCCGCCGTTTGTGTATATTGCAGCCCGACTACAGGGCCGAAATCGTGATTGCGCTGCTGGCTGCCTAGCTCGCCAGAGTTGATGAATGTACTAAAGGCATAGCCAGCTCCGTCAGCACCTAAATGCGAAACCAATCCAAACAAGCCATCGATTTGGTGATGCGCAATGCCAGTGGCAGTACAAGTAGACACCACTGTGTCACTAGTCCCTTGGTATGAAGTTAGCGTCACGGTTGCATCCATATCATTGACGTCGACATCAACTTGCAAACGCAATGCTCCGTTTGAGGCCGGCTGAATAAGGCTTTGCCCTAGACACAATTGCTGCAGCTCGCCTTCTTTCAAGGCGCCCCCGATGGACCAGCGACCTGTTTTTCCATTAGATTGCGAGTTGTCGTACAGGGCGATGTCTCCGTTTAAATTTAATGTGGCCAACAATCCGCCATCAGTCGCCGGACGATGATGAACCTGTGCCGACAATCGATAATCGACATCATCACCACCCACACCCATAACGACTCCACCAAAGCCATCGTAAGTTGCAGAGTCTTTGGTGCCATCAATCATCACGCTAAAACGATGCGTGCCCACTTTGGTGCTCAAGCTTTGATCAAGAGTCATCAAAGTACGCAGCGGATACTTCTGAGATCCCTCGATACACTCCACGCGTTCGCCATTCAACTGCCAATCAGACAAGCGATTCGCCCAAGTCGTTGAACTAATCCAAGTGCGTGGTTTAGCGCTTAGCTTTTTTTTAGTGGGCGCTATCTCACGGATTTTAATATCGCGCCATTTAACATCCGTCACACCGCCGTTATGGACTTGAAAAGCAATAATGCCCGAGCTTAGTGTATCGTCGTAAACATCGCAAACGGGTACGCTGTTAATCCAGCTTTGAATATGACCGCCCACAGCCAAAATTCTAAAGTCAGTCCATTCTCCCAAAGTCATCGCCGCACGTGCAGCAGCATAACCATCACCTTCAAGTGGCTGTAACCAACCCCGTCCACCTTCGTCGTATAAACCTCCGGTATAGGCGCGTGGCTTACCATCAATTTCAATTTGATAACCACGCAGGCGATTCCCGTCCATTGCAGAGCGGATTTGGATACCACTGTTGCCGCCAGCGGCCATCTTTACTTGGCAGGTTAATTCAAAATCTGCGTAGGCGCGTGGCGAATGCAAAAATGCGTTGCCACCGCTGGCACCGACGCCGTGGACGGTACCGTCGGTGACTGTGTAAGTGGCCTTACCTCCAACGTGGACCCAATCTTCGACTGAGTTTGCCGTTAGCTGTGCAACGAAATTAGTTTGCTCCTGCGGTGGCGACACACACGCAGAAAGACTGATGACAAGTAGACTTAGCTTAGGTAGCATGCGTAAATGTTAACCACCCTAGCATTACTGTCTAGTATGTTTGCCTTACAAAATGGTGACAAGGACGGCGAGATACAGGAGCAGAGGTATCTCGACAGTGAACTAGTGCCTTCACCGATCTTGACAGCTGCCGAGCAGCTTAAAACCTTTCACTTGAAGGAAGGCTACAAAATTGAATTGGTCGCTGCCGAGCCCTTGGTCGTTGACCCGGTGATTGCAATGTGGGACGAGCACCAACGGCTGTGGGTGGTTGAAATGACCACTTATATGCTCGAGCCAACGGGCGATGCAGAAAGTGACGCTAGTTGTTGCGTGGCGGTGATTACGGATAGTGATGGTGATGGCGTGCTCGATACGCGCACGGAATATTTAAATGACCTGATCTTGCCACGAGGCATCGTTCCCGTAAAAGAAGGTATGTTGATTTTATCTCCACCAAATCTGCTGCTGTGCGAGGACACCGATGGCGACTTAGTCGCTGATAAACGCACCGTCATTAAGTCTGGTTTCGAAATTGGCATCGCCTCGCCAGAGCACGCTCCTAATAATATGTTGCGCAGCCTCGACAACTACATCTATCTCGCTAAGCACAATGAGCGCTGGAAATGGCAAGACGGGAAACTTAGCACCGAGCCAAACTACATTGGCGCGCAATGGGGACTAGCCGAAGATCGCTATGGGCGCAAATTCTACAATCATAATTCGCACCCGATGTTCTTCGATAAATTACCGGCGCATTATTTTGCAGGTAAAAAGCATGACTTCAAATCAGAAGTGTTGCAACAATCGATTAGTGCGCAGCGTCCGCACCCGGCGCGACAGTCGTTCGGAGTAAACCGCGCTTATCGCTCCAATACTTTAGACAGCGAAGGTTTCTTACAACAATGGACGGGATGCTGCGGTCCGTATGTCGAAGGCGAAAGCGTAATCAATGCCTACAATTGCGAGCCATGTGGCAATTTGATTCATTGCACTTCGGTGACAGCTAGCGGCGCGGTGCTTGAAGAATTCGAATTACTCACTTCCACCGACGAACGCTTTCGACCGGTCAACATCTTTGGCGGACCTGAAGATGCGATTTATGTTGTGGATATGAACCGTGGCCTATTTCAGCATAAACTTTTCTTAACTTCGTATTTACGCGAGTACTCAGAGAAAATAGGTTTAGACAAAACCGGTAGCACTGGACGCATTTGGAAAATTTCAAAGACAGCTGCTGCTCAAAAAAATGTTGGTGTAACCCCCGTAGATGCCACGCCTGCACAGCTAGTGGAACTGTTAAGCCATCCCAACAAGTGGTACCGTGATACTGCGCAACGCTTACTTGTTGACGGTGAAGACTTAAGCGCCGTAACTATCGCGGCTCTACGCAACAGCAACTCCATCCATGCAGCGCGCACTTTAGAAGCGCATGGTAGGCTGAAAGCTGAAAGCGTCTTAGTGTTTCTTGAATCTGATAACCAGCAACAGCAAATACTCGGGCTACAGCTAATGGCCTCTGTTGCCGCAGAGAACAATTCGCAAATACACCGCGCCGCTCAGCGCATCCATGATGCCGGTGGCCTCAGCGCATGGCAGAACACCCTTACTGGCGACTCCGGTACAGCCACAGCTAAGCCAGCACCAAGCGCACCTGACGTTTTCATGCAAACTTGCGCCTCCTGCCACAATACGGATGCCCAAGGCATTGATAAGTTAGCCCCCTCATTGGTTGGCATCGCATTCCTTAAGGGAAACGATGATATTCTGCATAAAATAATCACCGATGGTTATAAAACCATGCCACCGATTACGACCCTTAATCAAGATCAGCGACAAGAAATCATTGATTACTTGCGCACCTTATAATACTCGCCATGAGCAAATCCCTAGCCTTCCTCATTGCGCTTATTAGCGCTACTTCTGTTTCAGCACAATCGAACAACGACTACGCCCCACCGGTCATCGAGGTTGATGGTCTGCGCGGAATCCCGATTGACATCCTTAGCGTTGATTCGCAAATGGTGTTTGATTTTGCGAGCAAGAGCGTCAGCGTTATTTCTGACATGAACTTCAAGATGATTGGTGAAAAGGGTTTTCCGTTATTCGATTTGCGGCAAGAAATTACCTCGGCATCACTTAATGGCGAAGATATCGATATAGCCAAGCTGGCAGCCCATGATTTCGGCAAAGGTGCTGGGACCATGCGTATTATTGAAAGCGAGTGCGCGATGAAAGTGGTAAATGTTTTACACCTCGAATACACCCTCAGCAAGCCATCATCGCCAGCAGCAATCGATATCAAGTGGGACAAAGCAGGCATGACTTTCGACACCTGGTATTCTGACTTGAACCCCGGGCGCTATGCCGAGCAGTGGTTTCCAGCAAACTTACTTTACGACCAACATCCACTCAATGTAGATCTCAAATTAGTCGGTGCTGAAAGTGAACATTTAATGATCACTAACGGAGCCACAACTGTAGTTGCAAAACACGATTGGCAACTACGCTTCCCCGAGACCTCTACCGCATTTTCACATATGATTGTGGTGGTGCCGGCTATTGAAGTCGATTTCCTCTCAGAAAAAGGTGACGTTGATGGCGAAGAAATGCGTATTGACGTCTACTGCCGTAAAGATGCGCCAACTTCTGCAGTGCACGTGC
The DNA here is from genome assembly GCA_029243845.1 of Planctomycetota bacterium. GTDB lineage: Bacteria > Planctomycetota > UBA1135 > UBA1135 > UBA1135 > JAPKEZ01. The sequence goes on from JAQWRF010000102.1 coordinate 6,259, forward strand.
TAAACGAAACAGCCATCAGTTTGCGTAAATACAGCGAGTCGATGGGTAAGTGGGACCACGGTAATGACTGCATCGTTTACGTGTGGAAAGGCAACCGCTCAATGGAATACGACGGCGCCACCACCACCGCCCTCGGCGCGCTCGACCATGAAATCTTCCATAGTTGGTTCGGCCGTGGTGTAAAACCAGCTTCGCAAAACGACGGCTGGTGGGATGAAGCCTTCAATGTTTATTTTGCCGACGGACGCCGCCCGAATAAACGCGTGGTACAGAAGGAAGGCAAGCCGGTTACTTTGGCATCGAGCAATCCCTACAATCGTATCACTCCTGGCACTTCTTACTCATTAGGCGCCGTCTTCTTTGGACGACTAGCGTATTTACTTGGCGCCGACGAGCTGCACCAACACATGTCCGATTTCTATAAAAAGTATACTGGCCATGTTGCATCAACAGCAGATATGGAAAACTTCCTCGTCGCCGAAAGTGGCAACGAGGAAGTGCGTAAGTTGTTCGCGCGCTACGTCTATGGACGCGGCGAGTAGTTAAGTTTATTACTTAACGATCAGCGGGCGTGAATCGTAATCGCTTGGCACAGCAACGCTCTTCAGATTAAGAACCGTTGGCGCCAAGTGAGTCGAATCGTAATGTACATCACCTTCGGGCAATGCTGTTTGACGGTTTGAGAAAAACACGCCTTGCACCGCATGGATGTCCACACCACAGTGGTCCCCTGACCACGCGTAATCGTTGTCGCTGACGTAAGGTCCGGCCACAGCGATAGTGTCGCCGTTTTCATCAACGCCATCTACCAGAGTGATGCCGCCGCTCGTCACACTCCAGGAAGCGCGATAACCACTAACGAAGTCGATAGTTATTTCAGCAGCGCCTTCCTGCGCCCTCGTCTCCGCACTTTCTTCCGTTTTGTGCACATACTTACCGCTGTACAAATCGTCGCGCAAATAAACCTTTTTGACCATCTTCTCTCCAGATTCCGGATCGACCATTTCGTACAAACGCGCTTCTATCTCTGCTAACAAGGCATCCACTTCTTCCGGTTTAACGATGCCTTTAGCCTCGCGACCTTTGATGTTAAGGTAAATTTTGCCAATAGCAATCGAGTAAGCCTGAGAGTCGTTCCAGTCGACGAACTTTAGCGTGCCCTTTTTCATTTGCTTAGCCGTTAGTGGCATCGCAACACGATTATGATTGTCGATAGTCATGAAACCTTCGTGCGCCAACCAAGCATTAAGGTCGACCTGGCGACGGAATGAATCGAATCCGTGGTCGGAAACAATCATCAGCACATCGCTGTCGGTCAACACTTCGTCGAGTAACCAGCCAACAATTTTGTCCATCTCTTTATAGATGACCAACCCTGAATCTTTAAGCGGAAAGTCTTGCCCAAAGTAATGCACAACACGGCTAGCAGCCGCCTCATCATACTGCGGATGCCGCGGGTCCATATGATTCATCAACATGTGGCAAATGCGATCGGGTGTCCCGAAAAAGTGGAATAAGACCTCCCAGTCTTGAGCTTTAACGGCAGCCTCAAGCATTTTCTTGCGCCAGCCGAGAGTGAACTCGATATCCGCTAGAAAGGCGTCATCTGACAATTCGGCATCTTTAACCGCGTGAGTCTGACAAGCCCAACCCAGCGTTTCAAATCGACCAATTTCGTCTTGAATGTCTTTAGCAAATGTAGCCGGATGCGAGGTACGGTTACCCGGAGTGATATGCTCAGGATCAACCTGGAGCGGTGAAGCGTAAATCTCTAACTCGCCCTCGCGCTCTTCAACCCAGAGGCGCACTAACGCCCAGGTGCTGAATTTTGAATTCCAGACGAATTCTATTTGGTAAAATTCTGACCAGGTATTCAGCGCTACGTTTTGAGTAACACCATCAACGGTTAGATCAATACTTTGACCTTTATTCCATTTTACAGACAGGTCGACTGTCGTTAGCGGATGAATAGGTTTCCCTAAATTATTGGTGGAGACTTCACCGATTTCACTGAGCAAGCCCACCGTTCCGGCATTGTCTTTGTAATGATTTAAAGTCAAGTTCTTTGGGCCATTAATTTTCGACGACATCTTATCGTCGAGCAAGAAAATCTTAACCGTGCTCGAAGATTTACCGTCCAGCGTTGGCTTAATCGTTTTGCGTGAAGTGACGCGCTCGGTTGCAGTCGTGTAAATCGCCGACGAGTTCAGGCCGCCAAGTGCATCAGGTGCGCCTAAGCCGGCAACCAATTTACCGTGCTTCAACTCTTCGGTTGGGTAGGAAACGATTGTTCCTTGACCTCTAAAAGGTACGCCGGCATTGTCAAGGTTCACCCAAAAGTTATCGGCCAAGTTCAGTGATTCGTATGTAGGAAACACCTTGCCCTCAGGATAAGCGCTTTGCCATGAAAAATAAAAATATCCGGCGCCACCGAGGCCAACTCCAAGGAGCAAGACACCGGCAGCCACTTTCTTCTTGGTCACGAGCACCGTACCTACTGCAGCAAGCAGCAAGCCTATTCCGAGAACCGGAAAGAAATCTTTCGGGTCAGAGTACGGCAAACCAGCTTCTAACGCACTGATTTTCACGGGCTCTTGAAAGCCAATAGTGGGCAACACTGGCGCACTACGTGTTCCACGAATAATACGAATGAAATCATAGATACCATGCTTCCCAGGGTTGACCCCGGTGTTAATGGACGCCCATGAAACAGGCGACTGCGCAGGATTTGCTGGCATAAACTCAGCAAAGGTACCCTCGGCACGTAAACGCGCAAAGTTGGGTAACTCGCCGTCGTCCATCCATTTTTCAGCATAGCCGGCGTCCATTCCGTCCATGCCAAGGACGATGACCTTTTGATCCTCGGAAGAACCCTGAAATGCAGCGAAAGAGATTGCCACTACACTCAATGTGGCGGCAAAGAAAGAAAGAATGCGTTTTGTGAGCATGATTTATGGTTGGGAGACAGTTGTCTTTGTGTAAGATTAAGGTCGCGTGAGCAGTAACTCCACCCTCTTTAGTGATAAACACTCTTGGCTAATTCCAATGTTGTTGTTGCTGCTTGTCGGTGCCCTGGCTTTGGTACTAGCGGGCGACGCAAATGTAGCTGATGAGCACGCGCCGGCACCTCCAATGGCCAGCAGCAATGCCGGTAGCGAAACTGTTCAGCCAGGCATTTACGAAGGTCCAGATACCTCAATCGCTCCAGCGATTTTACGCGCTCCCACCCATGGAACTATTCGCGGGCGAGTCACATCAGCCATTTGGTCTATTTGGCCATCAGAAGTTGTTATTGAATTGATAAAGATTGAAAACAATTCGAAAATTGCGCAATTTGCCTGCCTGCGCGAAGAACCGAACTTCATTTTCGAGAATGTCCCCTTCGGTAGCTATCGGTTAAAACTTGTCGGATACCGTATTTTGGCCTTCGATATCGACGTCAAGCTAGACGCCGAAGGGCCAAATATCTTTCAAAGCATGGCGCTACGCAGTGCCGCTTCAATTAGCGGTATCGTTTTCGACACCGCCGGCAGCCCAGCAGTAAACGTACAAGTCGTCTCGCGTTTCCAACATGACCTCGAAGGCTTTTTTGTCACACCACAAATAGCCAACACGGATAGTGAAGGCCGCTTCACCATCGAAGGGGTGCGCCCTGGGCAGCACAAAGTGTTCGTCGGCGCCGAGCATAGCCCACTATCAAAAACCGAAACCCTGAATATTAGTGAAAACTCACCCAACGCCTTCGCGGAATTCACTATTAACAAGTTCGGCATGGCATCCGTATTTATTGAAATTCGGGATTCATCGGCGGACAAAATCACACTCTATAAAAAAATGCGGGTTTCGGCTGAACGCCTAAACAGCGACCCTACTTTTAGGCTAAGCCTTGACGTCAACGAAAATGGCCTTGCCCAATTCAATGCTCTGCCCCCAGGTCGCTACAGCTTTACTGCCTACGGCGGCGGTGTGCGGCGCATGCGGCAGACGACTTCGGTGATTGAAGGCCAGAACAGCGACATCAAAATTGGTGTTGGTAAGCTATAGGTCGGCAACGGTATATTATTGGGCATGGTCCGACCTGATACCTTGATTAATCCTGCCGATTATCCCCTAGATAAAATCCTATTTGATGCCGAAGAATGCATGCGTCGCAACCCGCAGCGTTTCGAATTCTTGCAACTCACTTCGATTTTACACATGGATCTAGAAAACAACTTGATTGTCGGTCATCGCCATATCGGCGATGACGAATTCTGGATGCGTGGCCACCTTCCTGGGCGTCCGCTGTTTCCGGGTGTACTCATGATTGAGTGTATGGCGCAAATCGCATCGATTCACGCGCACCACGAACTAAAACTAGACGCCGACGTATTCATGGGCTTCGGCGCTGTTGACGGCGTTCGCTTTAGAAAGCCTGTCGAACCGAACACCGACCTGATCGTCGCCGGGAAAATAGTTAAGGCATCTCCGCGCATTCCTTACTTCAAGTGGGAAGGCCAGATGATGACAGCTGCTGGCGAACCTGTCTGCCAAGCGACTATTACTGGGGCAGCTTTTTAGTTAATCTAAAAATACGCCGAGTACATCGAGTTCGGCGCACACGCACGCAGCTCCGAGCAACTCCGTGAAGGAGTCTTTAGTGCGACCGTCATCAGAAGAAATAGCTTCTTTGATGTAAGTGCCGTGCTGTGAACGTAGTCGCAACACCCGCGCATCGCCATCTGCTTCGTACGAAAGCAACTCTAGCCAACGTTCGCGCACGATATCCTTACCTCGGCGATGCATCACCCGTGTCGGAGTACCCTGCGCCAAAACCCAACGGCCACCTTTTTTAATAGCATCAAGTTTTTCGTCGATGATAGCGAAATCTAAGTCGCTATCACTAAACTCGATGCGCGCCAGATATTCTTTTTCGCAAGTTGCTTGCTTGATTTCGGCTACTCGCTTACGCATACACGACTTAAGATCGAAAACCTCTATTCGGCCTTCTGAACGCTCGTTAATTGCGACAGCCAATTCTTCGAGGTCAATGTCCTCGCGCTTTACCTTAGTCATTTCAAAAACGAAGGGACGTCCGTTGCCAAGCATCAAGACGTCAATGTCCTCGCGCCCCGCTCCATGGAATTTGTTGCGGCGCGCCTTAAAGCGCGGCATTGCGACACGTGCGATGAGGTCTTGCACCGAGTCTCGCACCAGCCGACCGAGGCCTTCACAATGATCGCAGCCACGCCCCTTGCACTCAGGGCAGAAGAAAATGGTTTGCGGCAGACCACGTACTAATTTACGGTAGCGCCCTTCAAACAAATAGCGTTGCGGGCTACCTGGGAACTGATGGGGTTGCTCGCTCACAGCTACACAAAAGAAGCGGACTTCGATTTTATTTCAGTCAATTCTTGTTGAATCGAGTCAAGGCCCTGCAGAAAAGCGTCCTGGTTCTGCGACAGGCTGTTCGCCGCCAACTCGCGATAGTGTTCGACGCCCTTCTCAAGGTTTTCTAGACAATCATTGATCGACTTCATCATGCGCTCTGAAAAATTTTCGCGGCATTTCGCAATGTCACCACGCAAAAAATCTATGCTTAAACGTAACTCGTTAATGAACATATGCGGACGCCCGATATTTAACGGTAAACGCAAGCGTCCGTAAATATGAGAGGCCATTTGCTTGAGTGTAGCTGTACCCTCAAAGTAAGCTGCATTAGGGCCGCAACAAACCGAAGCCTGAGCATCTGGGTCGATGTCCATGGAAATAGTTGCGACTCCGGCGAGGTCATGACAAATACACGCCTTCTCAAACACGGCCTGCTCGGCCGTTTCATGATCGTCGAATGCCATTGCAGCTGCGCCCACCTGCTTAAGTTTACGCTTTTGATAGGCATGGCTCGCCGTGCAAATAGGAGTCTTCGTAAA
>JAQWRF010000115.1 GCA_029243845.1 Planctomycetota bacterium
TCAATTCCTGACGACCAGCCAATTCTGTTTGTGCCAGATAAGCATCTCGGAGGTTGGCTGAATGAAACCTTAGGCCGTGAAATGATCCTCTGGAATGGCGCCTGCGAAGTGCACGAGCTATTCTCTGTTGAGACTCTTAACGAAATGAAGGCCGAATATCCGGCGGCGAAGGTCATCTCGCACCCTGAATGCCCGAAGCCGGTTCGCGATGCTTCTGACTATGTACTTGGTACCGCCGGCATGTTGCGTTTAGTTAAAGAGTCGCATGGCGAAACTTTTATCATTGGCACCGAAGCCAATATGATTTATCGTTTCGAAAAAGAAGCGCCGCAAAACACATACTTAGCTGCACCAGGTGCGTCATGCGCTTGTAATCTTTGCCCATACATGCAAATGAATACGCCCGAAAAACTTTGGCACGAACTTCATGTTCAAGCAAACGAAGTCACTATCCCAAGTGAATTATTTACCGATGCGCAGCAGTCCTTGCAGCGCATGCTGAGCATCGTTTGATTTTACAGTCCGGTAACGTCTGTCCAGTTGCCGCCGATTTTTATTTCGTCAACCACAACATTGTTGGTGCCTAAAGACGATCCAATCGCGCCGGCGCGAATGAATAGGTGATTGAAAACACCATCGGCGTTGCCGGTGGTTGAAACTAAATCCCATTGATCGTTGCCGCTACCTGAGCCACTGAGCAACGTGTCACTTTGATGGACAACATCGCTAGCGCTGTTGTATATTTTCATAGAGATGACATCATCGCTTTGATTGTTAGCATCAATTCTGACCACAACAAACTGAGTGTTATTACGTGGAGCAGTATCGCCAATTAAGTCGCCTGCTGCTCCACTAATCGCCCAATTACCGTCATCGACTCCCACGAGAATAGTGTCGCCAGTCGTCGAGTCAAAGAGGCCGACCATCGCTGACATGTTGAGGCTCGAGCCGTTAAGGCCTAATGCGAAGGATAAGTAAATGCTGGTGTCACCTGACATGTCAACTTCGACAGCGGCAGAGTCGAGCATGCGTTGTCCCTCCATCGGCAGCGAAGAAACCGCCCTGCGTTGCAGGTAACCGTCGGTTTCGGTTAATGGAACATTAGAAGGGTAGGCTCCAATGCTACCGCTATAACGTATGTACTCGTTATTAGCCGGCACTGACCAAGGGCCACTAAATCCGCTGCCACCAGCTAAGCCATTTAGATGGTCGCCATTACTGCCGTCGCCAAATCCCTCGCTGACGATTGTCGTCCATGGTAAATGAGTCTTAAAGCGCCAAACTTTGCTGGAGATAACGTCGCCATTAGTGTGGACTTCATCCACTTTCCAGTAATGCCATTCGCCAGGGCTTAAGTTTTGTAAGTCAAGGTAGTTGTTGCTTTGGCGTCCGAGATAAGTACTCGAAGCGGTGGACGCATCTCGTACCGCATAGTAATCGGTGCCAAGGTAAACATCATGCTGCGGAGCGTTCAATGCCGCCACCCATTCAAGTCGTGGCGAGTTGAGAATGTTACGCTGCGTATCAAACGGAGTGGGGCCACATGCTGCGCCGCCGGTCATGAGCTCGGAAATTTCGCTGTCACTCATTGAGTAATCCCATACCGAATATTCATCGATAAAACCTTCGAAAAATGCAGTGGCGTAATTCGGATTCTCTGGTGCTAATTGAATACTAGCGTCGCTTTCTGCAAGACTTATTGGGTATGTGCCGAGAAGAATTGCGTTGTTGTACAGGCGCAATTCGCTACCGTTGTAACTAGCGGTCAGCATCAACCACGCGTTAGTCGCAAGGCTAAAGCCAGTGTCGATGCCAGCGAAGTGCAGTGAGCTGTTACGTATTTCAAAGTAACGTGCAGCACTAGCTCCGGTGTCACCAATCCCACAAATTAAAGTGCCATCGTCAAGCACAGCTGGTGTCCGCAGATAAACATTAAGCGTAAAGGCCTGATTGCTTGATGTCGGCGCACCGCTGGCTGCCTTGGCACTAATCTTATTGCTGATATCCAGAGAGTCTCCGAATGGCCCTGCAACGCGCTGAAATGGCGGATTGAGCGTAGGGTCTCCGAACAAAGCAAGTTCGCGTCCACCGTTGTCCTTGATGAAAGAAAACGCGGTGTCGGTGATTTCCCAACGTACATATCGAGCTTGTATAGCATCAAAATCTATCACTAGCGACTGCTCTTGGTTGATGTGATTAATCGTCACCGATGGATCACTCGCTGAGAAGGTGCTGCTGTTGCTGAACCACAATGTTGATGTCGTGACGTAGGCGCCACTGTTATCGAGATCTAAAAAGCTCGCGCCTTCGAAACTTTGCGTGCTATGGTAATCGAGTTCCACCCAGGTGCCCTCATTGGGGTTGGTGCTTAGAGCAGAACTTACAGCGCCTTGACTATCTGAGATGAAGGAGGTGCTTGCGTCGTTATCCACTAAGTTCGCGGCACCATTTCCGGTTTGTGCGTTCGAGGATAGGGTTACGCTTGGCGCAAGCAGTTCGACCATGTCTGAGTCGTAAACAAAAGCCATTTCTGCGCCGCCTAAAGAATGCGACGTTGAAATCGGATCATACTGTTCCGTGACTTCCCAGCGTACAAAGCGGGCAGTCGTAGCATCGAAGGGGTAAGTGACAAGCTCGCCGTGGTTTTGATGAGTGATTTCTATCGCGATGTCATTGCTGTCAAAGAATCGGTCTTGTGAGAAATACAAAATAGATTTGCCAATCCATTTCCGCGACAAGTCCTGGTCGGTATGACGCCAACCATCAAAAGTTGTCGGCGCACCAAAATCTAATTCTAGCCAAGTGCCATCGGCTGGGTCAGTAGTAAAGCTTGCGCTGACCACCCCTTGATCAGAAGATGCGAAAACGGAGTCCTTGTTGTTGTCGAATAAGTTGCTGCTGTCTTCCCATGAACTGCTATTGCATTCATCACGTACAATCGGGTCGTGTGTTTCAGCAAAAACGACGGGTCCGGAGGAATGAATGTGATGCTCGTTAGTCGAACTGTCGAGCAACTCAGCGCCGCTGCCTTCTTCGAATTTATAGGTGGCAACTAAATTGCGTTCGCCTACTTCTACCGTGACTGGTGTCCAGTGTTCGAGTCCACCAAAGTCGGAGGCCGCGTACCAAAAAGAATCAGAGTAGGGAGCAAGCCTAGTGCGATCGGGTTGATACAAAATCATGTCGCGTCCGCCTGGACCGCCACTGATGATACTTAAAGTAGCGCCTTCGTCGGATGATGGGTCAACGCCACTGATGTGCAAATAATCGAAGTTAGCGTCATAGTCGTTCGCCAACACATCAAAGTGGTTGTCGGCTTGCGAGTCGGCGTCAATCCAATCGGGGTTGGCATAAGGTCGCACCGGCGTTTCGTAAGGATCAATGATGGTCAGCTTTAAATAATCATTAGCGCGCCATTGAATGATGTCCGTAGATTCCGGGCCATAGAGTAACCATGAACCACACATCGCCGAACCACCCCAAGGCCAACAGTCGATGTGGCCGCATCCCCAGTTGTGACCGATTTCGTGGGCGATAATGCCCGGGCTGTAGCCACGATCCCAAAATAGGCCAGCATATCCCCACCCACCTAGAGTACCGACATAAGCTAAACCCGCGATGCCATCGTTTTGGTAATCGGCAAGCAATACAGCAGACTCGTATGGAATATGTTGTTGGTTATTTGCCCATTCATTAGCGAACTCAGGAAGCATGGAGCCAGAAGTTGTGCTGACGTAAAAAGGAGACTGGCGGATAACGATGCCGGTCAATTCATAACTAACCATCGCATCGCGGCTACACACCAAATCATTTTCGGCCAACTGATATTCCACTGAAGCTGTCACGCCGGCCACAGTTTGACCTTCGCGCACCCAGTGGGCATAGGTCGCATCAAAACCAATACGCGATTTGCGCATTGTCCATTGCCACGGGTAGGGCGATAGATAATGACTACCACCACTAGGCGGCGGCACACTGACCGAGCGGTTGCCGCTTCCGGCGCCAAGCTTATCCTTTTTAAGAGGAGTCTCTTCGATGCCACACATCTCTAAAGGCGGCGCTTCGGCGGCAGCGATGGTGTGCCAACCGTTCCCGCGTACTCGATTAGGTGTGAGTCGCAATAACGTGTCATCTGGCATGAAAATAGATGCGCGTAAGCCATATGGCTCTAAGCTGGCAGCAATCGCACTGCCGGGTAGCTCTTTAATGACACCAAAGTAAGTGCGCGATTCAGGGATATCCAAAATCGGCCCGTCACTGTTCTCCAGAATAAAATCTTTGGCACG
>JAQWRF010000122.1 GCA_029243845.1 Planctomycetota bacterium
GTAAGCGTACGGCCCGTAAACAGGAAAGCCATCAAAGGCGAAACCGATAATAGAAGAATGGTATTGCGGAGTGTCGCCGGTTTGGATGACAAGCGAATCTGGGATTTGGTGATAGTGATAATCGCCGCCTGGTGCTGGGTGTCCCATTCCGGTATCCATGGACGCACCTTCCCAGTGAATTGCATTTTGAAACCACACATTGCGGTTTTGATAACTGCGTGCATCTTTAGCGTTAAACATAGGTACGCCATTTATCATCACGCCGATTGAGCCTAGCCCAGTTGCGGTTTTTGTACCTGTCTGCTCGATCGGATTTATGGGCAACAAAAAAGACCACCCTCTAGCAGTGGCCATATTGGGATTGCCGGGCCAAGGTCCGATTGCGTGCGAAGGAATACCTTCGGCCTGCACGAAAATGTGCGCCGGAGTGTAAGAGGTGCGCTGCACGTCAGCTTCGATCTGGCTGATGGAAGCATGTATTGAGGCCGATGTCGATTGCCCCGTAGAACCATCGAGATTACGCTTAAAAGCATCTATTTGGACCGGTGAGCCCTGAGCTAGCGCAGAGAGGAGAACGAGTGAACTAATGATCATGATGAATTAAACACAGCTAGGCCGGTTTGGTTTCACTGCATTTGTTAATATTACCACATGAAATTCATCGGGAAACTACTTTTATGGATAGGAGGCGGGGCATTGCTCTACACCGACCTATATCCGCTAGTAATAGACATTATCGCAGCGTTCGATTCGGGTAACGGCCTAGGAATGGGCGTCCAAGAGTATTTATTAGCGTTTTCACGTCCGGTGTTCGTATTCGGCGTGATTTGTGCTGCTGGTTTGCCAGAATTGAGACCGCGCGCTAAAAAGCAGAAGCCTAGTAGCGTGAAAAAAGATTCATAAAGTTAATCTTTGCAGTGGGGTGCAAAGTTAATGCGCCCCGCACAAAACTAAAGTTCTCTAATTCTTCGCCGCGCTTAATTCGAGTACGCGTCATGCTGCCGCCGGCGGGCTGCCAATCAATAGAGACCGAGTCTATTTTTGATTCGAGTGCGTAGCGCAATGGTGTAGCTCCAGTGTCAGCGACTAAGCTTGGACCGTTGGCTTTCCAGCCATTATTTTTGGAAGGCGTCGTCCAGCCTGTTAAATCACGCCCGTTGTAGAGAGAGTGATCGCGACGCAAACGTTTCGCCTTTTGCTCAGGAGCAAGGCGTCCGCTAGAGGGCAATTCGCGTACTCGCATGTTTTTGAAATAAACCGTTTTGCCTTCGGCCTCAATGCACAAAAACCCTTCTCTTGGATTTATCTCGGTGCCTGCCGAAACGACTTTACCGTTAACCGACAAGGTTAGCGTGCCATCGACCGCGGTGATTCTGAAGTGGTTCCATTCACCTGTACCACGCGCACGTCGTTGGCTTGGTAAGCAGCGCTCCGCGCCAGTAGGGTGCGGTCGGGCTGGCTTCAAGGTAGCACCCCAAATTGCGAAGATGTCGCCGTGGCTAGTGTAAGTGTCCGTTTCGTATCCGTTTATGACCTGCACTTCGATAGCGCGAGTAAAGGGGACTCCGATTGCTGGAGTCGGGTCAGACCAAACAAAGAATCCGGCATTTGAAACATCTTCGACATGCTTGTATTCAAATTCGCAAATGAAATTACGATAACGTTTTTCGGAGCGTAAAACACCCGTCGGGATGCCGTCACATTTAATCATGTTGTCTTCGACGGTAAATGTTTCGTCGTGGCAGTTCACTTTTTGCCAATTAGACAAATCTTTACCGTTGAATAAATCTTGCCACGGTTCGAGAGGGTAAATTTCTGTCAATTCACCGCGCACTTTCTTTAACAAGTCGCGAGTCAGGCGAATGCCGTCCTCTTCGCTATGCTTGCCGCCTTCGTATTCGATTCCGAAGTGTCCGGTGTAGCCAGAACGTAAAACCAACTCGACCATACGGTAATAATCGGTTCCGGTTTCATTTCCATTCTCGTCAAAGGCATGCGACTTGGCTGAAACAGCTTTCGCAAAAGGCATCATTTCTTCTACACCTTGGTAGCGGTCATACAAACCATCCTGCACGTCGTTGCCGTTGTGCATGTTGAAGTTGCCAAAGTCCGGCAAGGTACCACAGTTGTCTTTGCCAACCATGTTCATTACTCCGGCAAGCCAATTGCCGTTGCTCGAGTAGCCACCGTGATTTTCTACAATGACATTTAGCCCATATTCTGCCCCATAATCAGCTAGTTTGGCCAAACCATCGGCGGCTAGTTTTTGTTGTTCTTCGAATGAACCAGAGCTGGCAGCATTAACTCGAATGGAATGACATCCTAGCTGTTTGGCAGCACGCAACCATTGACGATGTTTTTGCACGGCAATTTCGCGCTGTGTAGCGGATGGATCGCCAAGGTTGCCGTCGCCGTCGCACATGATGAGAAGTGACTGCACTCCCATGTCGTCAGCGCGCTGTTTCATTTGCGCGATGTAATTT
>JAQWRF010000124.1 GCA_029243845.1 Planctomycetota bacterium
TGGCGCAAACGCGAAATGCGTTCCGGCTGACAGTCACCAACGCAACGTACCGCCAAGCCAGGGCCTGGAAAAGGCTGGCGATCTACCATTGCATCTGGCAACCCTAAAACGCGCCCCAGCTCACGAACTTCGTCTTTAAACAACCAACGCAGTGGTTCGACTAAATCGAGTTCAAGGTCGTCTGGAAGGCCGCCAACGTTGTGATGAGATTTAATGACTTCTGTAGCGCCGCCGTGTGCAGCTACGGATTCGATTACGTCAGGATAAAGTGTGCCTTGCCCTAAGAAGTTGGCATTCGTAAAACGCTTGGCCTGCTCGCGGAAAATCTCAACGAACTCGTAACCAATGATTTTACGTTTCTTCTCTGGATCGGTTTCGCCAGCGAGCTTGGCCAAGAAACGTTCTTCGGCCTCGATCGTTGTTAAATCTAAATCAAAGTGCTCGCGGAAGGCTATGTCGACCATGTCACGCTCGCCTTCGCGCAATAAACCATTGTCGACGAAAATCGCATGGCAACGTTTGCCGATGGCTTGTTGGCAAATGGCACCTACCACTGACGAGTCTACTCCCCCAGACAGGCCGAGAATAATTTCGCCGTCTTCGCCCACTTGCTCTCTCACCTTGGCGATGAGCTCGGTGGCTAAATCCTGTGGTGTCCAGTCAGCAGCGCACTTGCAAATATCAATCAAGAAGTTTTCCAGCATACGCGCGCCTTGCTGAGTATGGCCCACCTCAGGATGGAATTGGACTGCGTAGATTGAACGCTCGGCATCGCCAATGGCAGCCTCGGGGCAATCCTCAGTATGAGCCATGCGCACGAAACCTTCTGGCAACGACTCGACGCGGTCGCCGTGACTCATCCAAACTACTGTTTCGGGCTCAATGCCTGCAAACAGCGAAGACGTATCGCCAACCTGCATTTTCGTGAAACCATATTCGCGTGATTCGCCCGGCACAACTTTTCCGCCGAGGTTTTCGCACAACCATTGCATGCCATAGCAAATGCCAAGAATCGGCACGCCTAAATCAAGCATTTCGATTGGCAGTTGCGGAGCATCGTTGGCATAAGCCGAGCCCGGTCCGCCAGAAAGAATGATGCCTTGCAAGCCAGGTTGCTGCGCAGCTTCGAGCGCCTTATGCGGCGGCACGACTTCAGAAAAAACTTTATGTTCACGAATACGACGAGCAATTAACTGCGTGTATTGCGAACCGAAGTCAACAATTAAGATGCGTTGGTGCATTATTAGTTAGTTTTCCAGTAGTTTGGGGCTTCTTTAGTTACCTGCACATCATGCGGATGATTTTCTTGGACACCAGCGCCGGTAATACGTACGAAACTCGCACGACTGCGGAACATTTCAAGATCTTTGGCGCCAAGGTACCCCATACCTGAACGAATTCCACCAACGAATTGGTAAACGAATGGCGCGATGGGTCCTCGGGATGGGACCATGCCTTCGATGCCCTCAGGGACAAGTTTTTGTTGTTCAGAAACACCTGCCTGACCATAACGCGCTTTGCCACCTTCGACCATCGCAGCTAAAGAACCCATGCCGCGCACAGATTTAAAGGAGCGACCGTTATATAAGAAGGGTTCTCCTGGAGATTCATCGACACCGGCGAACAAGGAACCCAGCATCACACATTCGGCTCCGGCACCTAAAGCTTTAACCGCATCGCCAGAATGGCGAATACCGCCATCAGCAATAACCGGTACGCCGGCGGAATTGCAAAATTGGCTTACTTGATGGACCGCGGAGAACTGCGGCATGCCAACACCAGCGACAACACGGGTTGTACAAATCGAACCAGGACCTATACCCACCTTAATACCATCCGCGCCGGCAGCAACAAGCGCTTCGGCGGCTTCCATGGTACAAATGTTGCCGGCAACGACGTCTACATCGACGCGCTTCTTTAATTCACGCACCGTGTTAATGACGTTCGTCGAATGGCCGTGAGCAGTATCTACAACAAGAACATCTACCCCTGCTGCGACCAATGCTTCAGCACGTTCGTAATCGAGAGTGCCTATTGCTGCACCTGCCAGAAGGCATCCTTCTGAATCTTTTGAGGCATTGGGATATTCACTGTCCATGCGAATGTCACGCATAGTAATAAGTCCAGCAAGCGATTTATCAGCATTAAGCAAGACTAACTTCTCTACTTTTTGCGAAGACAGGATTTTACGGGCATCCGTAAGGGAAGTATTTGGCGGTGCAGTAACCAAATCGCGCGTCATCACTTCTGATGCTTGCTGCTCGTCGCCACCATGGAATTTCAAATCGCGGCGCGTAAGAATGCCAACGCACTTATTGTTCTCGTCGACAATCGGCAAACCCGAGATATTATGGGTTTGCATCGCCTCACGCGCTTCACCAACAGTGCCGGTCGGCGCCATCGTCAAAGGGTCGCGTATTATGCCGTGCGCGCTGCGCTTAACGATTTCAACCTCGCGAACCTGCTCTTCAATACTAAGGTTGCGGTGAATAATTCCGATACCGCCTTCCTGAGCCAAGGCAATTGCCAATCTCGATTCGGTAACCGTATCCATGGCCGCAGAGGCCAAAGGGATATTCAAGCGCACATTGCGCGAAAAACGAGTGAACGTTTCTACTTCAGTAGGGAGAACATCAGATTCTTGGGGTACAAGAAGGACGTCGTCAAAGGTGAGGGCTAGTGGAAGCTCCATAGTCTATTGTAACGAATTCAAATGCGTCTTGGTATAATGGACCAACCAAAATTTGGTGAAATCCATGGCAAATAGCACTACTGTTGACAAATTCCCGTTCGGACTAGATTCTGCTCAGATTGACACGATGTACAGCATCGCAAATCGCGCGCTAGCTCAAACTTGCCATATGGTTTGGGAAGCCAATCATCGCAAAGATCATGCTGCTACCGACCCCAAAGTGGGTGGGCATGCTGCGGCATGCGCTTCGTCATTGCACCTCACGACGGCCATGCACATGGTGGCACGCGCTCCACAAGATTTCTGGTGTGGCAAGCCGCATATGGCACCACTTGACCACAGTTTGCATCATCAAATTGGCCTGTTTCGCGCCCAAGATGGCGGATGGATGACTGAGAATGATGGGCAAACCCTAATGAGTCGTTTACGTCAATTTTCAGCAGATGGCTCGCCTACTTTCCAGTCTTATCATGCCGCATCCGACGCCGACTCTTGGCGCATCTTGCCAAGTGGTACTGTAGGCATTCCACCAGTCAACTCGGGCTATCTTGCGTTAATGCACAACTACCTTGTAGACCGCAAACTCCAAGACAAAAAAGACATCCACTTTTGGTCCCTACTCGGCGACTCAGAATTTCGCGAGGGATCGCTATTTGAAGCGATTACCGATTTTGGTGAACGGCGCTTAAGCAATGTTACCTGGATTTTAGATTACAATCGTCAATCGCTAGACGGAACGCGATTAATTAACAACGAGGCGTTCGGCGGCACCGATGCTGATCGTATTAATGCAACCATGATTGCTAACGGCTGGAATGTAATCGAGCTTAAGCATGGTGCCAAGCGTCGTGCTGCATTTGCTGCAAAAGGCGGCAAGTCGTTACAAAACATTTTCGACAATCTACTTAGCGATTTTGATTTTCAAGCCATGCTCTGGAAACGCGACGCAAGCCTTATCCGCTTAGAATTTATCGGGCGTGATGCAAAGGTGAAATCTGCGTTAGATAGTCTCAGCGACGAACAGTTGTTAGAAATCTACCAAGATCTAGGCGGCCATAATCTTGTAGACATCCTTGATGCTTATCAGCAATGCCGCGTGAGTGACAAGCCAACAATGGTTATCGCGCATACGATTAAAGGCTTCAATATGGACAACTTCGCAATGCAGGGCAATCACAGCTCATTGCCTAGCGAAGGTGAAATTGACACCATGCTCGAAGGCCAGGGTTTAACCCGCGAGCAACCCTACGGTCTCGTCGGCAGCTGGAGCGCAACCGGCCCAGAGCGTTCAATGCTTGAAAAACGTGGCGAGTTCATGCGCAACGGCATTGAAAACGAAGAGCAGGTAGTGGCAGATAAAGTCGCTGACTACTCTGAAATTTTCTCGACGCCCTTACCTACCGATTTTGGCATCAACATTTCGATGATGCCTATTGTGCACACCCAATGGATGTGGGGACAAGTCGCTAACAAGATGACGCGCATCGGCTCGCATATCGATTTCGAGAACGCCGGAGCAGAAGGCTTACCAGAATTGAACGCCTCCGAAAAAGCATGGGAAGCAGCATCACAGTTAGCGCTTACCATGTCTCCAGACGTAGGAACTTCGACCAACATCAATCCCTCAATGGATGGCAAAGTTTACGGCGAAAGTGGTGTACGTGATTGGGAATCAGAACTCAAATGGGAAGAGCGTGGGCGCCCCGAGTTATACGACACTACGGATCCAACGTCGCGCCATATTCGTTTTGAGATTTCTGAACAAGCGGCAATGTCGGCAGCAGGTTCATTCGGGATGGCATCAAAATTGTTCGGGACGCCATTGATGCCGATGATGACTGTTTATGATTTCTTCATAAAGCGGGCGCTCGATCAACTTTATTACAATGTTTATTGGCGTTCGTCGTTCTTGTTAATTGGTACTCCATCTGGCATCGCG
>JAQWRF010000135.1 GCA_029243845.1 Planctomycetota bacterium
TGCCTATAGATAAAATCGGCTTGCACATGCATGACACTTATAGCAATGCTTTAGAGAATTGCGCCGAGGGGCTGAAGCTTGGCGTTGAATTTTTTGATGCGTCCGCAGGCGGCACTGGCGGATGTCCTTTTGCGCCTGGGGCGAGTGGTAACTTGGCTACAGGCGCTTTATTCGATTTGGCGCAGCGTAACGATTGTGCTCCTACTCAAACCTCACTTACCGCGATTGATGCAGCTAGCGACTTCTTGTCTTCGGTATTGAATAAACCTTTGGCTCGCGGAGCTAAACTATGCCCATGAGCGATTCTTCCTTAGTTGAAGTGATATGCGAAAACAATATCGCATGTATTACCATCAACCGTCCTGAAGCGCGCAATGCGCTTAGTCTCCCGACATTGTTGCGTTTGCGCGAAATATTGTCAGACATTGCAGTTCGCAAAGATATTTGGGTAGTCACCCTTACGGGCGCTGGCGATAAAGCTTTTTGCGCTGGCGCAGATTTGAAAGAGCGACGGGGTATGAGCGAAGAACAGGTCGTAGAGTTCTTGAGAAACATTCGCGGCACGATGAACGACATAGCTAATTTGCCACAACCGACTTTGGCGATTATTAATGGTCACGCTTTTGGTGGTGGCTGCGAAATGTCTCTTGCTTGTGATTTGCGCGTTATGAATGCACAATCTCTCATAGGATTGACCGAAACCTCTTTAGCAATCATTCCTGGCGCAGGAGGATGCGTTCGCCTACCGCGTTTAGTGGGCGTCGCCAAGGCTAAAGAAATGGTGTTGCTGTCAAAACGAATGTCAGCCAGCGAGGCTCTAGAATGCGGACTAGTGAATCAGATCGCTGATTCAGGCAGTTTGCAACAGGCCGCAGATGTCCTTGTTGAGCAGTTGCTCGCCAACGGACCCCTTGCGTTGCAAGCGGCCAAAGCAGCCATTGACTTGGGCTCTGATCTGGCGATCGACGCTGCCCTTGAACAAGAAGCAGAGTGTTATTCACGGATTATTCCGACTAGTGACCGTCTTGAGGCGCTGTCCGCCTTCGCCGAAAGGCGCAAACCGCAATTCAAAGGCGAGTAGTTTAGTTAAGGCCAGCGCCTGTCATGTGATACACGGCAAAGGAGGCCAACCAATGTTCACCCATGAAGTGGCCGCTGAACACATAGTCTAAGCCAGCTTGAAGATGCCTTTCACTCGCGGCACGTAGTACGCGTTGCACTTGCGGCTGTTCGTCGAGCGCTGATGCAATACCCGATAGCGTCCATGCTCGAGACAAGTTGAGACCCGCCAAGTGCACCAAGCGACCGTCTTCAACGTCGGTGACGGCGACTGGGGTAAGTAAGTTAATGGCACCCGTGGTACTGATGTTAGGTAAAAACTCATTGAGCCAATCTTCAAAATCGCTGGCATGCATTATTCGGCGCATAAGGTCTGCTTCATTTAGCGCCGACGAGAAAAAATCTTCGCCAGAGGGTTCGTAAGAGGCAGGGTAGTTCTTGTCGCTTGAGTAATAACTGCGGGCGCGATTTACGGCCAAGCCAAGCAGCTCAGAGTGATCCGTTTGCCGTGCGTAGTCAATAGCGAATGACAATGCAAAACTAGTGTCAGGATGGGTGCCCGTGCGAATGGGATGTTTTAGGCGCGGTAAATAATTAAGAGTAAGCTCGACAATGATATCTTCTAAAGGGCGAATGTGTTCGCGCCAACGCACGGCATCTTCATCGTCAGCAAAAGAGTCGAGCTCGCGCGCAAGTTGCAATAACCACGCCCAGCCGTACATGCGTTCAAAACCTTGCGTGTCTTTGAGGTGAAAGTAATCGGCC
>JAQWRF010000160.1 GCA_029243845.1 Planctomycetota bacterium
AGAAACTAATCAACAACCCCAATCACAAGAGTAAATAAATGAGCGAAATTCCATCTGGCAGTTTAATCGATGAGTGGCTTCGTGCAGTCGCTGCACAAGAGGCCTCCGACTTGCACGTAGGTGCTCGCCGTCGTCCTATGATGCGCGTCTCTGGCACCTTAATTCCTGTAGTTGAAACCATTCTAACTAGCGACGAGAGCGAAGAAATTTGCTTAGGTATCGTGCCCCCTCACAAGTTGGCCGAAGCGAAAGAATTCGGGTCAACTGATTTTTCTTTCGACCACGATAGCGACCGTTACCGTGCTAACGTGTTCCGCCAACGTAATTCCTGGGCGTTGGTTTGCCGTCGTTTGCCAGCTGACCGTTTGTCCTTTGAGCAAATCGGTGCGCCACCCGTAATGAAAGCCATGGCTTACTTGCCACGGGGTTTAGTGTTAGTGACCGGACCAACGGGTTCCGGTAAAACTACAACTTTGGCGTCGATGATTCACGAGATCAACGAGAAGCGCTCTGAGCATATTATCACTTTAGAAGACCCTATCGAATTCGAGCACGAGTCGCTGAAATCGGTGGTGAACCAGCGTGAAATTGGTGAAGACACCACTTCGTTTTCCGAAGCATTACGCCGCGTGCTACGTCAAGACCCTGACGTAATCATGCTCGGAGAAATGCGTGACCTCGAGACAACGGCAGCTGCTATTACTGCTGCTGAAACCGGCCACTTAGTTTTTGGTACATTGCACACCACCGGTGCGGCGCGAACAGTAGATCGCATTATCGACCAGTACCCTAAAGAGTCACAAGAACAAGTGCGCGCGCAACTTTCTGTATCTTTGCAAGCTGTGGTTTCACAGGTGCTAGTGCCTCGCGCAGATGGTCGCGGGCGCGTAGCAGTCTTTGAGGTGATGGTGCGCAATTCGGCGATTGAAAACCATATCCGCAAGGGCGAGACTTTTAAAATTCCCTCGGTGATGCAAACCCAACGACGCATCGGCATGCAGTTGCTCGATGACCATCTTTTCGAGCTAGTCCAAAGCGGGGTCATCGTTTCCGAAATAGCTTTGCAATACGCACAATTCCCGTCTGACTTACGCACGCGTTTAAGTAGCGGCTAAATAATGAGTAACGCAACACAGTTAATCGGTGAAATTTTAATTGACATCGGCGCATTAAGCGGCGGTCAATTGCAAGTTGCATTGGGTGAGCAACGACGCATGGGCGGACGCCTAGGCGAGATATTGCTGGCCAAAGAGATCATCACCGATGAGCAGTTGTCGCAAGCTTTGGCACGTCAGCAGCACCTCGAATGGATGCCATCCTCCGAGCTTAAGCCTAGTGATGAAGCGCTAGAGATGCTTGATGCAGGCAGCGCCCGCGCGTTTTGCGCTTTACCCTTAAGTGTGTTGCAGGGGCAGTTGCGAATCGCAATTGGTAATCCCGAGAACTTGCCGTTGCTTGGTGACATCGAGCAAATGAGCGGTTGCAAAGTGGTGCCGGTGTTGGCTTCTGAGACTGCAATTGCAGAGGCTGTAGATAAGTTTTACCAGAAACAAGTAAAAGCTAAACGCGAGGCCGAAGAAGAGGTCTCCTCGTCGGCGCCCATTGTTCGTTTGTTAGAAGGCATTCTTACACGCGCTGTTAACGATAAGGCAGCGGATATTCACTTCGAACCCTATCGTGGGCAATTCCGCATTCGCATGCGTTCCGACGGCGTGCTCTACGAAATTGATCCACCGCCAGCTCACTTGGCTACGGCATTAGTGTCACGCATTAAGGTCTTGGCTAACCTCGACATTTCAGAAACACGCATGCCTCAAGACGGTCGTATTGATCTTGTTCTGGCAGGCCATCGCATTGATTTTCGTGTGTCAACGGTGCCGACCCAAGGTGGCGAGTCCGTGGTTTTACGTTTACTTGATCAGCGTAACCTGCAAACGGATCTTACGGGGCTTGGCTTGCAGAAAACCGAAGAGCAGCAACTTACCGAGTTTGCGCGACGTCCGAATGGTATTGTGCTGGTGACAGGTCCTACTGGTTCGGGTAAAACGACAACTCTATATTCG
>JAQWRF010000192.1 GCA_029243845.1 Planctomycetota bacterium
GCTGCAACTTTACGCAATACCCATTTCAGCTTTATGGTTGGTGAACTAGACACAGCTTACGGTCGCGCTGAACGGTGCAAAGAATTTAACAATGAGCTTGCTGCGTTGCGCGGTGATAGCGACACGGACTACCCTGTTGAATTTAGTTTTATTTTAAATAACGGCCATGGTGGCTTGCCGGACCGCGACCTACTCACCCGCCAACTTCTGTTTTCTCGTGAAGCGCATCCAACACATTTAACTTGGCAGCTAAGCGATGACTCTACTCCTGAACTATCTTGGCTGAGTATCGACCAGCCTAAGAGCGGGCAGCAAATTGATGCGGCGATTAGTGGCCAAGAAATCAGTGTCGCCAGTAGCGAAGTTTCCGGCATGACGATTTGGCTCGACGAAAAATTAGTCGCTCTCGATCAGCAAGTCGTTCTCAAGCATAACGGTAAACACACTTTACATAGCGTGCAGCCTAATATGAGTGCGCTCTGTGAGTCCATGCTGTTAAGCGGAGACCCTAATCAAAGTTACGCGGCCAAACTAACCCAATAAGAAACTGGACTTATCCGAAATCAGAGCCAAATATCCAGGTTTAAAAACTTTTGTGTTTGGTGATAGCAAAGATCTCTGCGACGAACTGACTGCGTTGGCTATAAGAGGGAAAAAGATAGCTACTTGCGAAGCCCTGAGCGCTTACACCTCGGGAGAGGAACAGATGCCTGTACTCGGCCGAGTCGATCTCGCTCTAACTTGGGAGCAAAAACCTGCGGTCGCCATTCGGACTATAGAAATTGAAATTAGAAAGTTTCACGAAGTGGAAGAGGGCTTCGCCCTCGATGAAGGAGAAAATACTGATCTAGCCGGGTGGCGGAAAGATCACCAAGCTTACTTTGAGCGCACTGGTCATTTCCATCTAGAAATGAAAGTCGTATGCGAACGCTTTGAGGTTGTAGAAGTTTATTGATGGTAACGAAAAAATGACGCACCGGCCCGAAGGCTAGTGCGTCATTAAATGTAAAACGTAAACGTTTTAGCCGGTTGAACGCTGAGCGCGATCCATTAGGTTCTTCAGCAAACCAACTGCAGCGATTACAACAATCAGGCCTGCGAGTGAGCTAAAGATTCCAGAGGCGTAGCCTCCTAAACCATATGGGATTTCGCCAAGCTTGGCAGAAGCATTGCCCCAGCCAGGTGCATTGAGAAATACCAAGAATGCAGCGCCCATAGCGTAATCCTTAGAAGAATCGCCACCAGCACAATTCCAACCAATCCATGCACCAGCGCCTGTTACAAGCAGCGCAGCGATGTTTGCTAGGTCGGGACTTAGAGTATCAGCAATACCGCCAATTACGGCGATTGCTACAGCAGTTAAAAAGAGTCTTTTTTCCATGTTCTATCAATCGACGCCCATTCTCAACATTTTCCACCATTCTTCGACACAATTAGCACTTTAATGCCCTATTGCGCTTTTTCAGGCTTGTTGGGCCAATCTTTGATATATAAATCTTGCTGAGAAAATGGGATTTCGATGTTATTTTTATCAAAAGCATGACAAATCGCCGTTAAAAGGTTGTGCTGGACCAATCCACGGTACTGAGGGCTTGTAATCCAGCACA
>JAQWRF010000175.1 GCA_029243845.1 Planctomycetota bacterium
GATAGCGCGTGGTAAAGAACGATTTGAGCGCCAAGACAATCGCCGTCGGCGCGCAAATGGCCCGTGAGCAAAATGGTGGAACTAGACTTGATTAACGAAACTGCTTGTTGCATATCTTTTATTTTAACTTAATCTCCGGTCGAATTCAGCGTAATTAACTTTCTTGACAAGCCGCCTGCCGAACACAGGATATCGCATACCTGTTCGGCGCTAGAAGCAGAGTCGAACTCGCTCGTTTCAAAACTGAGCACGCGTCCCCACTTGCCCTGCGCCAAGCTGCCAAGATCAGGGCGCCGCAATACTTCAGCACCACGGACAGTGAGCGACTGCCACCACATCTGACTGCTAATTTCTGGAATAATCTCTTTGGCACAGCGCAACTCGTAAAGTGGGTCGAGTCGTTGGTTAGAAGCCAAGGAGTCACACCCTAGAGCCGGAAGTAATCCACTCACTTCGGCAAAGGCTGGCGGAGGCCGATCAAAGTATTTATGCGTGCCAGGACAAAAAACAATGTCCACTCCGGCATGATCAAGACGTCGTAATTCGTCGGCCCTAAGATTACCGCAATGCACGGCCAACGTTGACGATGTCAGTCCGCCAACAGCATCAAGCCAATCAACGGGTGACGCATAGTAGGTATCTTTTATGTTCAAGCCACGCTGTAAAAACAACTCGGCTAACCGGCCCGTACCAGACTCTAGAAACTGGCGTTCTTCGTCATGCTCGCCAAGATGGATAGAAACAATATTATCCGTGGCGTATTTCTCAAACACTTGGCGCGCAAGTTTCTCGGACACCGAATAAGGTGCATGCAATGCGACTCCGCGATAAGGGAAATCAGGTAAATCGGGTAAATCGCCCTGCGGCACAAACAATTCGTTGAAGGCAAAGACTTCAGGAAAATCAGGGCTTACGTCACCCTCGGCGCCGGGCTCGCTGACATGGGTTGCGACTAATCCACAACCATTTTCCGCCAATTGTCGGCGAGATTCGGCGGCACTTTCTTCAGGCGAAAGCCGCTCTGTAGATTTCCGCCACACGAGTAGCGATTCTACCCATTGTGCGAAGCTCTCGCGCGAAAACTTGTCGCGTGGCGCATCAAATGACTCGAGATGGGCATGCGCGAGTACAGGAGCTGCCGTAAATAATTGGCCCGCACAAGACTGTTGAACAATCGCAGAATCTAGCTTTTCGACGTCGCAGACATCGATGATACGACCGCTTGAGTCGACAACTAGCGCGCAGTTCTGATGGAACTCAAATCCATTTAACAGAATTCCATCAGGTACATAGGCACACAAGGTGCCCATGCTCAACTTGCGTTGGTGTCAAAGTTGACGCTAGTAACGCGGAACCAAGGGTCTGTGCCTCCGCTAAGCAAACCAGCAATAACATCTTGATCGAACACCAATCTAAAGCGCAGCGCGCGGTTATAAAACGCGTTAAACTCGTCTATTCCGGAAGTCGCAACGGTTAACCCTGGAACGAACCACGGTGTAACAGTAACCAACTCAGGTTGAGCGTTTAGGGACTCGCCTGGTTGCATCCATGCACCTTGAAAAGCAATCCACACCGCGGTAGCCCCAGAATTTTCATCGGGATTCGTCAGAGCTTGATCGCTAAAAACAAGAGTATTGGTTGCAATACCATCAAGTGAGTACTCACACACGATTGTGTAGCCAGTTAACTCAATTTCGTACTTCTCTGCAGATGGCTCATACCACAATGATCTAACACCACTAGCGTTGCCATTAATAAGCTCGCCTGTTTGCAAACGCACATCGCCGGTTGTGCCTGTGTAAATGTAATTGCCAAAAGTACCGACATTGGCCACATCGTCCATCGCATCAGGATTAGATTGCACAGCAAAGTCGGGCTCAACAGCATCCTCACAAAAAGTAATATCCTCCAAGCCAGTTGCTGTATTAAATCTCACGACGCCACTGCCGCCGTCACCGCCATGGTTACCAACAGCGCCGAGACCGCCAAGGCCTCCCGACACGTCGATCACCTCAGGTCCTAATTGCATAGTGCCGCCTGCTTCCAACAAAACTGCTCCACCTGAGCCACCACCACCACCCGCGTCTCCGGGAGGGCCATAGAGCAAAGCAAAAGCGTCATAAAATGGAATGGATTCAACGAAGTTAGAAGTAGCGCCATCGCCACCAGTAGATTCTAAAGCGCCTGTCAAGCCAAGGTCGTTGCCAGCGAAAATCTGAATGGCACCGCCACCCGCGCCGCCGCCGCCGCCAGCTCCGCTGCGCCAAGTACCAACAGTCTTAACCGCTGCACCTAGGACACGGTTTGCAATCGAACCATGCTGTCCCATTCCTGCACCACCGCCACCTGAGCCACCGCGCAAGAATCCCTGGGATGGGTCTAAGCTTTCAAAACCGGCGGTGATTACAAATTGTCCACCTGACGCATCAGCCACTTGATTCGGAGTTGTTGCCGAGATGTCCCATGCAAATTTATCGCTGCCATCATCGCGACCGTTGTACTCGTAAACACCGAGGGTGTCATTTACTTCGGGTATCAAATCGTTATCGCTCATGTTCTGACCAAGGCCATTCAGTGAGTCCTCAACAAAATAATCTCCGCGTGCGCCGTCCGTCCAGTAACCGCCACCACCGCCACCACGTGAGCGATGCAAGATGAATCCTTTGTCACTGTGC
>JAQWRF010000179.1 GCA_029243845.1 Planctomycetota bacterium
TACGAAATATAGGTAGCGCCTTTTTCTGCGGAGAACTCTTGTACGTTTTCTGTGTCTGGCAATTCAAACGATAATTCTGTGACAGCTTGGTGCATTAAGTAATCGTTTTTAACACGGTCACCTAATTCTTCGCGGCTAATGATTGGGTCGAGATCGTCTCCCACCTTCTCGCGCACGTAAAGCAAGTATTTGTTGCTAGCGTAAAAACCGTCGAGTGCTTCGGCGCTTGGCTCATCAGCACTAAACCATGCCTTAACGGCATCGCTTCCCATTGCGGCTTCGTCAAGCAACACAACCTCGAAAGCCACAGCTTGCTCAACTTCGAGCTCGCTGGTTTCTTGTGGGTTTAGCTCGGACGCAAAGAACGCCGCTAAGTCTTCGTCGCTAACCTCGAGGGCTGCGGCAGCATCAGCAAAGTTGCTTGGGTGCAACACTGCGTACTGTACATTCATTTCTTGGAATGACTCTGACCAAACATCGAGCACATCTTGCTCGGTAGGCACGGCTGAAGTTGACAACAAGTCAACAACTGCGCCTACACGCAAAGACTGGCGCACATAATTTTCAAAGCCCAGAGCCGAAGCGAAGCCCTGGCTACGCCAAAAGTTGCGATATGCATCTGCGCCTTGGTTAACAAAAACATTCAACATGTCTTGCAACTGACTATCTGCAGTTTGAATTTGCATCTCATCTGCCAACTTGATCAAAGTTGCATAAGCTAACACCGACTCGGTGCTGTTGTCATCGTAAAGACTACGGCCTAGCATTCTTTCGGACCATTCCTTTAGATTAGCCGCATAGCGGTAATCGCTGCTGGTAATATTCACAGTGCCACTTGGCATGTCGACTGTTGCTTCAACAAGCGGGTCGCCAGAAAAGGCGTTGGTAAGCACTTCGGTCATAGGACCCGTTACTGTAAAAATAAGCAAACAGAACACAGCGACGCCAATGAGCGACCAACGCTTCATTGTAGACATCTGTTGAACTTCAGTTAATTCGTTAGTTTTGTCGGAACTCATGGTTTATCTAATGTTATTCATGACCGGCAGGTATTGAGGTCATGAGCGCAAGATTCTAGTCTTGCGGGGGTGGTTCTGCCACCTCTGCCTCAATCTTGACTCCGCTTTCAGCAGGAGACGCCAAACGAGATGATTCTGGCAATTCTTTGATGTCGCGTAAACCGAACTTGTCGAGAAAATCGCGAGTAGTGCCATATAGGAAAGGGCGGCCAGGCAATTCGGCGCGACCAAGGATGCTTACCAGACGCAAGTCAAGTAACTGGCGCAAGTGTGAACCCGATTTCACCCCACGAATCGAGTCAATATCAGCTTTTAAGACCGGCTGACGATATGCCACCAATGACAAAACTTCGAGAGTAGCCGGGCCTAATTTCTGTTTATCGCTTGATTTACGCGACGCCACCAAGACATCGGCATAGTCTTCGGTGGTTAACAGACGATAGCCACGCCCTACTTGGTGGAGGCTAAGCGGCAATTCTTTGGCAAGAATCCATTCTGAAAGCGCATCTATATGCTGACGCGGGCTATGGCTATCATCGCCTTCCGGGTACAAGACCTGGCGAATACGGTCGAGAGACACTAAGTCAGGCGACGAAAACAAGAGCGCAAAAAGCAAACGCAGCTTATCATCGGAGATAACTACGTCGCTTGAGTCGGTGGTGGTTTCGCTGGTTTCAGTCACGGTATTAATCGCCAATAGTATAACGGATAGCCATTTCATGTATCCACACTTCAGCCGCGAAAGGTGAAATATTGTAAGTCGCAGCAATTTGCTGTATTTTGCTCCATTCGGCCTGACCCTCGGACGGCTCGACGCTCTCTACCATCCCAATCATGTACAAGCCATTGGCAGCGCGAAATGGCCCCACTATCGACCCCGGCGCATATACATCCGTACGCCATTCCGGTAAATCGGTGACATCCGCGCCAAAACCATCGGGACGGCGCCCGAGCTTTAACTCATCGCGCCAATGGTTTACGACGGATAGTTGACGGTTCGCGAGCACTGCGACCTTTAGTTTACGCAGCTGCTGGGCATCGGTGACGTAAAGACTGCGGTAAAGCAAATTATCTCTTAAGTGTTGACGGTAATTATCAGCAATGTCTTCCCATGACATTTGATACTCAGCCTCAGCCAAATCATTCAAACTGCCAGGGGTTGAAACCTTCAGTTGTTGAACGATAGAAGCGAATTCTTGTTCGACTAAGTTGTCATCAATCACTAACCCTAAATCTGCCGACCGCAATTGAGCGAGGTTGGCGCGCTGAAGGCTGCGCTTAACTTCAGCCAAATGCTGTGGAAACATAAACTGCATTTCGCGCAATAACGACTGGTCCCCTTGCACCGAAGGATTTTGCTGTGATGTTTGCACGGTGGAACACGCCCCGCACATCTGCAACAACAACAGCAGCAGCAATAATCGCATCTACTTAAAATTAATAGAGCGCTTGACTTGCACGCCGTGACACGTTGAGCATTCGTACCTCTTACGTGCCGATCCATCTGGTGACACTTCAAGCGTCTCAAGGTAGCCTAAGCCACCACAACCGGGGCAGTACGAAAACTTCACGCTCGACAACTGGTAGTCGCCAGTGAACTCAGAGTAGTAAGCCAGCAACCATTGCAAGCGTGAAGTGACAGACGCCGCTTTCCACCAATCTTCAGGATTGACCTCACTATCATCACCCTTAGCGGCACTCTGTTGGGTTTTTAAATTGTCAAGATAGCGCTTCATGCGGTCTTCCATTTCGCGCTGCTGCTGAGTCTTCCCGTCTTGCTCGTCTTCGCCTTCGGTCTCTTTCAAGCCAGCACGCGCTCGTTCTTCACCAAGAATCCAGGTTCCGTTTCCGTACCCGGCCGTGTGCGAATTAGAAGAATAGTTCACGCGCAAAGCCCACAGTTCATCAATCATGTTCACATCAAGGGCATCATGCATATCTACTAATTCTTCAACGAATTGCTGACGCACGATTTGCGGAGCTTCGCTTTCAACCCATGCCATCAACGAATCTAAGCGCGCTGTTTTTTCTAAGGCTTGCTTACGCATCACGGCCATAACGCGCAGGAACCAATGGCGACGCAAATAGTTCACCATCGACTTCTCACGTTCTTTTTCAAACTTTTGGCTTAGCTTAAGGTATTCGCCACGCAAGGCCGCATTTGGAAAATCAGCATCGTATTGTGCAAGTTCAAGTTTCGCCTCAGTGAAACGTTGGCGGTGCATCAGCCGTTTAATCTGCTCAAGCGCCGTGGCCTCTTCTTTGTTGGCAATCATCTGCTCGAGTTGAGCCAAAGCACCGTCAATACGGCTTAACAGCGGTGCATCGTCAGCCAGCATTGCAACTTCGCTGGCAATCAGAAAATGCGCCTTCGCCTGCTCGAAAGCAAACATCATTTCTAACTCCTTTGCGAAATCATAATTTTTCATGCCATCACTAGCATCAATTTGGACAGCGCGCTCGGCATAAAACTGCTCGGCCGTTAAAACGATAGCTGCTTCGATTTCGATATCTTCAACCGGAGCAGCTAGTAACTGTTTAGCAAAGGTTGTGCGGGTGTCTTTTACGCGCAATTCAATCAGTAGGTTGGTCTCACTAACCACGCGACCAATTAATTCTCTGCCGTTGTTCAGCAAAATACGTTGCGCCGTAACCATTGGCATTACTGTTTCATTCACATAACCGAACACTTCGTGCAAGCGTTCTGATTCGCCTGGAAAGAGGTCTGTCCAGACTAGGTTTAAGCGTCCGCCATCGGTTGCAGCCACAAAATCAAAACCATCTAGGTTTTGATTTTCAATAGTGCCTATAAGAACTCGGCCGTCGCGCAGGCGCACGACTTCGTCACTTTGTTGGGCAGGTAACATCAAGCTACCGAGGGTTAAGAGGAATGCGTTTATCATTATTGTTGCAGTTGGATGCTGATTGGGACGTGTCGAGTAATCACTAATGAGACCCTCGATAATACCCTTTCTGGTGATTTCTTGTAGAAGCGTAATTGAGCGCGTCGGAATTCGGGGTTGCTACCTGATGGCTCAACCCATAGTTCATATTTGTATGCTGGGGCTAGCGGCACCACCTGATCTACAAATGTATTCAGCGTATAGGTGCTAGTTTTGCTGTCGTAGCTAAAGGCCTTGCGCTGAATTTCGGCAACTAGCGGTTCTATTGCCGGAGCCAATTCGGCATTGACGCGGGCTTGTTGTTCGAAGTTTCCACCTACATGGAACAAACCAAGCAAGGCAGTTATGCCAAACATGAAAATCGCGATGGCGACAATGACTTCAATAATCGTGAAGCCTGATTGCGTCGAGCGTCTCATTGAACGACCCTCCGCCCTTGATTCAGGAATATATGCTGCGAAGCATAGGCCGTTGGGAAGTACACCATCGTCCGCTGATCATGGCTGGAGGAAATGGTTGAGCGCTCGGCGCGAGAACGAAACTTAATGCGCGGGAAGGTGCCGCTAACCCCCACCCATTCGTTGCCAACTAAAGCCATGCCTGGCATTTTTAGCGGACCCGTGCCGCGCAGTACCGCAGTTGCAGTCTCGCTACCTATAGCTTCGTCTAAGCGTGGTG
This sequence comes from Planctomycetota bacterium, assembly GCA_029243845.1. GTDB lineage: Bacteria > Planctomycetota > UBA1135 > UBA1135 > UBA1135 > JAPKEZ01. Next base: position 4,601 of record JAQWRF010000179.1, read on the forward strand.
GTTGCTTTCGAGCATTGCCGGAAATGCGCTCGATTTGCAATTCCAAGGAACTCGGAAAATTAATGCCCGAGTAAGCGTCTGCAGCGAAGCTTGTACTTGAATCGTCAAAGACAAA
>JAQWRF010000198.1 GCA_029243845.1 Planctomycetota bacterium
CACCCCTGTGATCGACAGTAATTCTAAGGTCACATCGGTCGTCGTGACAGCAATTGATATTAGCGACCGTGCACAATTCGAAGAACGACTTGCCAAAGAAAAACTTTATGACAACGTAACGGGTTTACCGAACCGCAACCTGCTAATAGAAAAAAGTATAAATTTTCAGGAGAGGTTTCAGCGCGGCATCACCGAAAAAGGCTACCTCTTTGTTCTATCAGTCAATCGCACCGCCCCGCTACATAGCGCCCTTGGCTCTGCAGCAATGCACGATATGGCACGTCAAATCGGCGATCGCCTTACAGGTTACTTTGCCGGTGACAAACACATCGCACACATCGGCGAATACGACTTTGGTGTGCTCAGCGAAGACATTGATAATGACGATGATGCCTTAGACATGGCACGCGAGTTGCAGCTAGAATTTGCGGCGCCACTATTCCTCGAAGAGCGCCAACTAAACATTACTTGCAGCATTGGCATAGCGCGCAGTGACATGCGCCAAGAAAATGCCGAAGACTGGTTACGCGAAGCACAAACCGCATGCGTCTCTGCCAGCAAAGATGGAGGCGGTACAGAACGAATGTTCCATCTTGCTCTAGCTTCCGAGGCACTCAGTGCATGGCAAATAAGCGAGCAATTAAAGCAGGCCATTTCAGAAAACACTATTGAAGCTTGGTTGCAACCCATTGTCAACATGGAGACCAGGAAGCCTATTGGCTTTGAGGCCTTAGCCCGCTGGGAGATATCACCTGGGAACTTCATCCCACCTAGTCAATTCATTCCTATTGCTGAAGAGTACGGATTAATCGAAGAGCTTGGTAATATCATGTTACGTAAATCGTGCCGATTGCTGAATGAATGCCACAAGATGAGTGACGATTTTAAAGATATTTATGTAAGCGTAAACGTCGCTTCAAGCCAATTGGAAAAGAATAGCTTCCTGCCGAGTGTCAAGCGCTTGGTGGAAAACTATAATATTATACCTCACTTATTGCAACTCGAAATAACAGAACGCGAGGCAGTAAATCCTAATGAAGATGTTGTGCCGTTGTTGCATCAAGCGCGCGAGATCGGCTTTAGGATTGCCTTAGATGATTTCGGCACTGGTTATAATTCACTAAGCTACCTCAACAATCTTCCTGCTACTTCGCTTAAGATTGACCGCTCGTTTGTTGTAGGCATGGATCGCTCCGCAACCGGAATCAAAGTGATTACTTCAATCATAGAATTAGCGCGAACTATAGACTTGTCCACTATCACCGAAGGAGTCGAAACCGAAAGTCAGCGTCAGCAATTATTGGCGATGGGTTGTGTCAATGCTCAGGGATATCTGTTCTCGCGTCCGCTAAGCCCCGCTCAAGTAGCTGGATACTTAAGCAACCATAGTCCAAGCATAAACTAATGACGAAGAAACTAGTGCTCAACGTGGTCGGCCTCACTCAAGAACTACTCGAGAGCGGCGCGATGCCGAACCTGCAATCCTACGCCGCTGCACAACAGCAAAAGCATATCCGCCCAGCATTTCCGGCAGTGACTCTAACGGCTCAAGCCAACATGTTGATGGGCACTACGCCCGACCAACACGGTGCGGTGGGCAATGGCTGGTACCATCGCGATTTAAGCGAAGTATGGCTGTGGCGACAATCAATAAAACTAATCACTGGCACTGGTAATGGCAAATCAATATTCGAGCGCTGGCGAGAAGCAAATAGCGATCTGCAGCAACGTCAAAGTCATCAGTTGTTTTGGTGGTTCAATCTGCCAAGTGATGCCGATTGCAGCATTACCCCCCGCCCAACTTATTTCGCGGATGGACGCAAAGGACCTGATATCCATGCTTACCCACCACAATTACATGAAGAGGTCACGAGCGAGTTGGGCGAGTTTCCGCTCTTCAGTTTTTGGGGGCCGAACGCAAATATAAAGAGCACGCAATGGATTATTGATGCCGCGTTATTGCATCTCAAGAAGCATCCTTATGGGTTGCATATGAGTTATTTACCGCACCTTGACTACGACCTGCAGCGCTACGGCGCAAACTCTGCTCAGGCACGGCGGGCGTGCAGCGATCTGGACAAGGCGTTGGCGCCTTTGCTGCAACTCGACGACACTCAAGTTATGGTACTAAGCGAATATGGCATCGAAGATGTCGACAACTGCGTATTACCTAACAAAATACTCAACGAAGCGGGTTTGTTGCAAATACACCACGCAAAAAACGGTTCGCTGCTCGATCCTGGCAACTCACGCGCCTTTGCCGTTTGCGACCATCAAATCGCTCACGTCTACGTCAAAGACCCTGCTGACATCGAGCAGGTTCGCCAGTTACTAAGCGCTGTTGACGGCGTTGAAAGCGTGCAAGCGCGACAAGACATCGCTGAATTAAATCACCCACGAAGTGGAGAGTTGATTATTACCGCGGCGCAAAAAAGTTGGTTTGGATACCAATACTGGCTCGACCATCAAGCGGAACCCGACTTCGCACGCTGCGTCGATATCCACCGTAAACCTGGCTACGATCCGTGCGAGTTATTCTTAGACCCGCAGATAAAATTCCCTAAGCTTAAAATCGCCTTCACGCTACTCAAAAAACTTGTCGGCATGCGCTACACCATGAATGTAGTTCCGCTTGACACTAGTTTAGTGAAAGGTTCACACGGGCGCCGTCCGAGCCGACCAGAGTTAGGACCACTGGTTATCGCACCAGCGCACCTGATGCCAGATGGCAACGTCATTGATTCGACCGCGGTATTCGAAAAGCTCTGTTAATACCAGCGGCTATAGCCACGGGTTTGCGAGCGCCCGAAGTCAAGGCTGAATGCCATGCCGACGGTGAAGTATTTCTCTTGCCCCTGACCTGGGTTGGTATGCGTGCCAAACAAGCTCACATCACCACC
>JAQWRF010000197.1 GCA_029243845.1 Planctomycetota bacterium
AGCTGGTTTGATGCTTGGCGTGTGGGTAGGTGCGCTGATGTATTTGGTGCCTATCCAATTATTGTGTTTGTGGTGGCTGTATAACTACTTCAATCGCCAGGTAGCCTTGTTCGTTAGCTTGTTTCATTTATCGGCATTGGCCGTGTTGCTGCCTGCCATTTTGCAATCCCCATGGATTGCCGATTACCCATGGATGGTCATCAATTTATCTAACTTCCATTGGTTGTGGTTGTCTTTGGGCGTTGTGCTGCCCATCCCCATTTGGTGGTCGGGTAGCCAAGTTGCTACGCGTAAATACATGCGCTTGGCCGTGGCTTGTGGCGCAGCAGTGATTGCAATTATTTTTGCTTTCGACATTCCTCCGGCGAGTCACATTCTTGAAGGATTCGCCTGGGTCTCGCGAGCGGATGCATTCATGGCTGGCATAGCCGAGTCGGCGCCGCTGATTGGCGACACCGGCAGTCAATCAACGGGCTTAGCCGAATGGATAGGGTGGACGGCACTTATGCTGCCATTTGCTTATTGGTGGGCATGCCGAGACAAGAAATTTGCCACACCTGTTTTGTTGCCGTGGCTAATAGCGTTGCCGCCCTTATTACTACAAGGCCTCGCGCAGCGCCGCTTTGCTGATGCCTTGTCGGCACCGATGGCCGTGATTGTTGCGGTTGGCTATGTGTGGTTGTTGTCAAAAACTAAAATGAAGCCGCCATTGCAGATAGTTTTTGCAACCGTGTTTTTGTTTTTTGGTCAATTTGCGGGGATTACCTATTCGCTCACGGGCAAAAGCATGAATGCCTACAATGAAGTTACTGGCGCCGAACACGATTTATTTGAATGGATTGCTGAGCAAGAGCCACAGCCGCGCTCGGTTCTAGCCGCTTGGGATTTCGGCCACACCATTGAGTGGGTGGCAAAGCGCCCGAGCATTGCCACGAACTTTGGCTCATACATTGGTCGCGATAGCTTTGTTGATCCGGCCAAGTTTTTTATGGCTAGTAGCCACCAAGATGCCGAAGATATTTTGCTTAAGCGCAAAGTGCAGTATGTCGTTGTTACCTCGCGGTTGCCTGACTTACTCGCTTCGCATGCGCAACGAGTGGGCGCAGATATAAAAGAGTATCGCACTATTATTGCTGGTAAAGAGTTGCAGTTATCTGCGAAATGGTTTCAAACGATGGCCGCTCAAGTGTTTAATTATGGCAAGGTCGTCGATGGCGTTGATGGGCCGGCGTCTAGTATTCCATACTTGCGCTTGGTTTATGTGTCCCCTGTGCTCACTGTTGTTGGCGAGCAACTAGGCGCGAAAACTTCAGTAGGACGTATCTGGGAGTACGTGCCAGGCGCTGATGTGCACGGCGTCACTCAATCGAACTCTGCAATCGACGTAGTCGTTGATTTTAAATTCATGCACGATGGCAAAAAGTTAGTGGCGAATCAATGGTCTGCCCATGTGCGCAGCGACGCCAATGGCGCATTCAAAGTACGCGTGCCTTACTGCAGCGGTAGTAATGGCGAGGC
>JAQWRF010000268.1 GCA_029243845.1 Planctomycetota bacterium
CGTGCCCATCAATGCAACAGTGATCAGTAAAGCAGTAGTGCTTTGTAGGTAAAAGCTGAGTGCTGCTAACAGCATGATTGCCGCCTCGACGTACTTGCAAATGATAATCAGTTTCCGTTTCGAATAGCGGTCGGCCAAGTCGCCCGCGAACACAGCGAATACGAGGAAGGGAGCCGAAAAAAGTGCTTGCGCCCAAGATTGCATCTCTGGGAATGTCGCAGCCAGGCCGACAGCAATCAGCAACACACTTTGCTTAAAAAGGTTGTCGTTGAATACGGTTAAAAATTGGGTTGCAACTAAATGTTTAAAGCTGCGGCTATTACTCATTGTCGATAAAAGTGTCGCGGATGCTGGCGACTAAACGTTGTCGTTGTTCATTGTCGTTAAACGAAAAGGCATTAGCGTCGGCGAGAAGTTGGGTAGCTGTTGCGCCGTGCCTCTTGCATGCCCTGACATGAGACAACGCTTGCTGGTGACAATTGCCAAGGCTCAGAACTAGAATGCTAGTCATCTCACGTTCTAGTAGTGAATAGCTTGAAGTAGCGAATACGGCGCCATAGGCGTGATTTACTACCCATTGGTGCGTGATGGAGTCGGTGCTGGCCAGGTGCGCCAGTACAACTTCGGCATCGTCACCGTAAACCTCTGAAAAAAGTTGATGGCCGTTGCCGACTTCGGCCGTTTGCAACTCGCAATGGAAGGGTGCGAGCAAGTTTAAGCTGCGGATTAATTTAGGAATCCCGCAGAAAAGATGGGACAAACGTAGGGCGTCGAGCAGCGCGAGCTCGGAATGTGAATGACGTAATTCGTCGGCAGCTAAGGTGAGTGCAATGTCGTCATCATTATGGATTGCAGCGCCAAGTTGGGCAGCCAAAAAATATTTATTATTGTTCATCGGCAAAAAGGAAATCTTCAAGGGCGATGGTGATCCCATCAAGTTGCGTGCGGCACTGCAGCTGTGGTGGCGCAAACAATACGACGGTTGAACCCATTTCGAAGCATCCCATGTCATCGCCCTTATTTAGTTTGGCCGGCGGGTCATAAGTGCGCGCAGAATGTTGCCATGGGCTTGCGCCGAGAGAGTCGTCAAAGCCAAACGTCATGCCGCCAACATTAAGTGCTCCTACGTATAACAAAGCGAAAGGTCGCTGCTTGGCATCCACGCAATGCAGCAAAATGCGCCTGTTGGTTTTCATGATACGCATCGAACGCCGCATTAGCATGGGATCAACAGGTTGTAGATCACCGGGCTCTGTAACGGCAGAGATGATTTGCATGTCACAGGGGGCGTGATAACGATGATAGTTATAAGGGGCCAAATAAATTTGCAGCGCTTGATAACCAAGGTAATCGGCCTCGCAACCGCCGGGCAGCATTTCGCTGACGGAATAAGGCGCGCCTTTCAAGATAAGGGACAGCTCGGGCGACACAAAAGCGTGCTCGACTAAGCGCCCGTCAGCGGGAGACACCCAATGCTCGTTTTTTGCGATAGGGCGGGAACCCGTAGGTAGCTTGCGGGTAAACAACTCGAGAAAAGTCGCGAAACTTTGTAAATCGCCGCCAACGGTGTCCTCGCTAATACCAAGCTTGCTAATAACCCGTCGCCATAGAGGCCGGCGCATGAACTTAGGTATGCGCCATTTACAAATAGCTCCGACTGCACGGGACATCGCGACACGTGGGAAAGCGGGAACGGTAAACAGGGAGCGGACTTCCATTATTGACAAGCTTTAGTGTAACGAGGTTAAATGTTAAGCAAAAGAGCAGATATACTCAGAGTCGAAATCATGGCTGACCTCCCATTGCATGTCCTCGTTCTCGCTGGTGGCAACTCCACCCGTATCCGCACCGGTGGCCCTAAGGCCCTGCTTGATTTGTGTGGGGTGCCGATGATAGAGCATATTTTTCGCACCTGCGAAGATTTGCCCGCTAAGTCTCGCACTTTAGTGTTGGGCCCGACGCATCGTTCGAAGATTGAAGCGTGGCTAGAAAAGAGCGAGCACGATGAATGGAATGTAGTCGAGCAAACGGTGGCTCGTGGCACCGGCGATGCCGTGTTGTGCGCTTTAGAAAGCATGCCGGCAACAGGCAGGGTACTTATTTTGTGCGGCGATACTCCGTTGTTGCGCTCATCAACCTTGCAACTTTTAGTCGAGCAAGGCAATGTTATGCTTACTGCTGAAGTCGATGACCCATTTGGGCTAGGGCGCATCTTGCGCGCTGAGAACGGAGAGTTGTTGGCGATTGCCGAGCAGGCAGATGCTACAGATGAGCAACTAGAAATATGCGAGATCAATTCGGGTGTGTTTGTGCTTGATATCGAAGCGTTGCGTGCCGCATTAGCGGTTTCCGACGACAACAATGCGCAAGGCGAAGTTTATTTGACAACACCAGCCGTTAAGGTGCTGCAAGAGAGTAACGGAGCAACGGTCACTTTACCCGTCGAAGAAAGCGAACAAATTACGGGCGTGAATGATTTGCATGAGATGGTTTATGTGAATCGTGTATTACGTGAGCGTATTTTAGAAGACCATCTCGATAGCGGAGTCATCATCGACGATCCCGCCTCGACCTTTATTGAGGTTGACGTTGAAATAGCCCCTGGCACGCGCATTATGCCCTTTTGCGTATTGCGTAGTGGCGTAACGATAGGCGCGGATTGTGTAGTGGGCCCTTTTGCTCACTTGCGAGTGGGCACTGAACTTGACGATCGCGCACAGATTGGCAATTTTGTTGAAACTAAAAATGCTCATCTCGGCGAAGGTGCTAAATCCAAACACCTCACCTATCTAGGTGATGTCGAAGTTGGCGCCAAGTCTAATATCGGCTGCGGAACAATCACCGCCAATTACGATGGCAAGAATAAGCACCGAACGGTTATCGGAGAAAATGCTTTCATAGGTTCTGGTTCGATTTTAGTCGCACCAGTCAATGTCGGTGACAACGCAACGGTTGGCGCTGGCGCGGTGGTTACCGCAAATCATGACGTCCCTGCTGGCGAAACTGTCGTCGGCATTCCTGCAAAAAAGTTATCCAAGTAATTACGATTTAATAATGAGCTTCCGCGATTCCAAGTTGAAAGTTATAGCCGGCACCGCTCACAACGAGCTGGCTTTAGAGATTGCTGCGGCACTTGATGTGCCACTTAGCTCTGCATCTGTAGGGCGTTTCCCGGATGGCGAGATTGATATCAAGCTGCACGAAGATATGCGTGGTTCTGATGTGTTCATTGTGCAGCCAACAAGTCCGCCTGTAAACGAAAACATCATGGAGTTGATGTTGATGGTCGACACCTTGCGGCGTGCTTCCGCAGGAAGAGTTACTGCGGTGATGCCTTACTTCGGCTATGCCCGCAAGGACCGCAAAGATGAAGGGCGCGTACCGATTTCGGCTAAGGTGGTAGCAAATATGCTTAGTTCAGGCGGAGTGGATCGTGTTTTAACCATTGATTTACATGCCCAGCAAATTCAAGGATTCTTCGATATCCCAGTAGATCATCTGTGGGCGCGTTCAGAATTCGAAACAGTCATTCGCGATATGAAACTTGATAATTTGGTGGTCTGCTCGCCCGATGTTGGTGGCGTGAAGCTGGCTCGTGCTTGGGGTAAGTCTTTGAACGCGCCGCTCGCAATTGTTGATAAGCGCAGGGTTTCCGGCGAAAAGGTAGTCATGGAAAACGTCATTGGCGACGTTGATGGCTGCAATGTGCTGATTACCGACGATATGATTTCTACGGCCGGCACAATCACCGAAGCCGCGCGTATTTTGCAAGAAAAAGGGGCA
>JAQWRF010000214.1 GCA_029243845.1 Planctomycetota bacterium
CTTGTTGGAGGTCGCCTTGCTCAGCCAAATCCATGCACAACTCAGCCGCACGTTTAGGGAACCCGCTATGTTCAAGCAAAAACACTCGCGCATCATTTAAAGTTTTTTGATCGTCAATATCTTCAACGACGTAAGTAAGCGCGAGCAAACCATCCTCGAGACGCTGCAAGCGACTGTAATTGTCCGCGATGTCAATGCGCAACCACACATCGTTAGGCGTAAAGGTCAACCACTTAAGAAGTGCGTCCAAACCCGCTTGAGTGTTGTTTGCTTTTTCTGCGACACGCGCTTGCCACTGCCAAAAGCTCGCATCACATCGTTCCGGTTCAGCTAGAGCAAATCTATGGAGATTATCGAGACACAAGGCATAGTCTAGGGCAGCATCAGCTGCTCGCGCTTGAGCCAAGTATTCGTCTGCGTCAGCAACGAATTGGTTGCGCAGGTCTTGGCTCACGCCCAGGGGCAATTGAGGAGACGGTGGCCCTGAACAGGCCACCATCAAGCAGCAAGCGGACAATACTATGCGAATTGGGACCATTGTTTGAAAAAGTCAGGAAAAGATTTACTTACACAGTCGCGGCCATTAATTCGCAACCCAGGGACCGCCAATTGTAGGACAGCGGCCGCCATAGCTATGCGGTGATCGTCGAGTGTGTCTATTTCATCGATCGCATGCTGTAAATGATGTAAAGCAAGTTGGCGATCGCTTTCTTTATGCTGCAGCAAGGCACTGTTAACGAAATCAACGTCTTGCGCAAGGATGCGGCACACCACAGTAACCAGCAAACTGGCGTCGGGCGCTAACGCCACATCGTAACTAAGTGGTAAAGCATCATTAGCAGTGTCCACCCTATCGACCACGAAAGAGCTGTTAGCCCAACGCAATCCAAAATGTTTTTGCAGAAAACGGTAAGCGTATTTTTCTGGATGATCAAGAGAAATGTCGCGCGCGAAATGAACCGTCGATTTCTCGACAAGCGCCCGTCCAGCGAAATACATTGCTGCCGAGAAATCTGCTGGTATCGAGTAACGCTCCGGCAACTCATTAAATTGTTCAATCACCCTTTCCGTCAATTCAAAGTAAGGTCGTGGCTTCTCCGGCACGGCCGTGACAAGAAAAGTGGCGCCATTAAATTGGGCTAAAGCAAATGCAGAAATAAACTGGCTGCTCACCTCGGATTGCACGGTTATATCGCGGGGTTGCCAGTCACGACTGTCGAGACGCCACCCCTCATCAGTGGATTCCATTCGGACATTGAGCTGCGAAGTGGCTTCAAATAAATGATCGTGCGGGCGCCGCTTCAATTGCTCATCGACATGAAACTGATAGTCACCACCTTGGGTAGCACATAACGTCCACAAGAATCGGAAGGTCGTTGCGCCGGCACCGCAGTCGAGTACGGCTTCTTTTTGCGGTATGTTGCCGTCACAGCCACGAATGAGCCAGTCGCCAGCTCGCTCTAATGGGGTCATGGACACTCCCAAAGTCTGTAAGCAACGGCGCAGGTCTCGGCAGTCATCGGCGATAGACACATCCTGCAATACCACTTCACCACTACCCAATGCCGCGCAAATCAAAGCACGCTGGGTGGTAGATTTACAGCTCGGTAACAGAACAGCAGGATTTGCCATAGATATATTCTAAGAGGCCACGCTAATATATTCTCATGCAAAGTGATTCTTCTACTTCTCACATGGCTGGATACAAAGGTGGTCTCGAAATCCCTGGCTGGGACTTGTTCTACATAGGCAAGGTCCGCGACCTTTACCGTCACCCCAACCATCCGAACAAAATGCTGATGGTAGCCACCGACCGCCTCAGCGCTTTCGACGTGGTGATGGAACAAACCATCCCTGATCGCGGGCGTATCCTTACTCATATTACAGAGTTTTGGCTTGAGCAATTCAAAGACTGGATGCCAGCCGCACGTATCACTTGTGAGCCAAGTGAGGTCCCTGATCTTCCACAAGAGCTCCACGAAGAACTTTCTGGTCGATTAACCTATACTCACGAAGCCGATCGCGTTAATGTCGAAATCGTGCTACGCGCTCATTTGGCTGGCTCAGGTTTCCGAGAGTACCAAGCCACAGGTAAACTTTGGGATGTCGAAGTACCAAGCGGATTGCAAAATTCATCCAAGTTGCCAGAGGTCGTCCACACGCCTACTACTAAGGCCGAGGTCGACGAACCTATCAGCTGGGAACAAGCGATTGAACTGATTGGCGACGCTAAAGAAGCTGCAAATATTCACGCCATGGCACTGAAAATATTTGGTGAAGCAAGCGACGCTGCTGCAGCCAAAGGAATTATTCTTGCCGACACCAAGTTTGAATTTGGCCGACTCAACGGCGAACTAGTTCTTATCGATGAAGTCATGACACCAGATTCTTCTCGTTACTGGCCAGCTGACAATGTTGTCGAAGGACAAGAGCCTCCGAGTTTCGACAAAGAAATTGTGCGCGCTTACTTGCGCTCGCTCACGGATTGGAATCGCCAAGCTCCGGGGCCGAACATTCCGGAAGACATCATCTTGCAGACGCGCCAACGCTACTTAGACATCTGCGAAATCCTTACGGGCTCGTTGCCAACGCACCAAAGCAATCTCCAAGATTGCTAAATCGGCTGGGGTGACTCCGGGCATCCTGCTAGCCTGCCCCATTGTGGTTGGCCGGCTTTCAGGCAAGCATGACCGAGCCTCAGAGCGCAAACCTTGCGCCGTCGAGTAATCAAAATCTTCTGGGATCTGCATAGACTCGCGTTCGGCACCGCGCTTAACCCAGGCTTGCTGGCGCATGGCATATCCTGCATACAACACGTCGGATTCAATCGTCTGCCAATCTGTTAAAGGCACGCCGAGCTCTAGCAAATCAGGGTGCAGCTCAAACATTGCCGGCCAGCCAATAAACTTAGGTTGCTTGCACATATCTAATAATGTACGCGCACCACTATTCGCAACTTGCAACGGATATGGCTTACTCATTAACGCCGCGCGCGCCACAGCCAAGTCATGCTGACGCTTGGCGAATATTTGATCGCGCACTTCGCAACTAAGGCCTAATTTCTGAGCCAATGGTGTCAAGCGCAAGTCAGCGTTGTCTTGACGCAATAACAAACGATGTTCAGCGCGTGAAGTAAACATGCGATAAGG
>JAQWRF010000303.1 GCA_029243845.1 Planctomycetota bacterium
CATGTTAGCTACCCTACTTCTTGTTGCATGCGCTCAATCTCTAGATGAAATTGAGTCCACGCTTAAAGCAGCCACCGACAAAACGTCATACGAAAACGGGGCGTACAGCGCTGCACGCTCACTAGCAGACATGCGCACTGACGATGCCGCAAAGTTACGCATCGAATTGTTCGACACCAAGCATGACACTTATCGCGGCGTTTATTTGCGTGATTGGTTTTACAGTGGCTACCTAAAGTCGACGTCGCATAGTGAAGGTGATTTAATGTTAGCCGCAGCCGCTAATAAAAAAATTAGTAGTTGGCATCGCGTTATTTTATTGCGTGGTATCGAGCGCAGCAAGGTAAAAGTATCGGGTAAGCTTTTGCTTAGCAAGAATTTCCTTAAAGATGCCGACGTCTGCCGCGCTTGGCAACACTGCGCAGGGGTCTTGTTTAAAGAGTCGCGCATTGACTTTAGTAACTCGAAGACGGCTTCCAGTGGCAAACTAATAGAATTATTTGACAAGGCCGGAGCACCTTTCCACGGCTATGCCTACTTAGATTCTTTAACCGATAAGCAACAAGCGAATCTAGTTGATGCAGCACTAAAAGCTAAAGACAGTGGCGATCGCGCAATTGCTATTCGTATTTTGACGCAGCAAGCACCTGCCAATTTAAACTTGATTGCGATTGCGCAAAGTGCCTTCGACAGCAACGCCGCTGGCCCGCGCACCGCAGTACTTGAGTCCGTAGTGGCTAACGAAATATTCATAGCGGCTCCGCTGCTGATTAAGTTTCTTAAAGACGAGGTTGCAGCATTCCCTGACTTACCCGGCCGCTTCGTTTCTGATATTGGCGACAGCTTAAGGGAGCTAACGGGCATCTCATTTGGCAACGACCCTGCTATGTGGGAGAAATGGTGGAACGAAGCCGGCGCCGGGTGGCTAGCCGAAGCTAAAAAAGGCAGTGCAAAAGGCGACCAACAAGAGCGTCAACAAGACGAGACGGTTGCGCAATTTTTTGGTATCCCCATCGACAGCAGCAACGTTGCCATCTTAGTGGATGGCTCAGGGTCCATGTCTACTAGTCAACTAAACGGTGAAAGCTGTGCGGAGGCGGCAGCAACCGAGGTCGGGAAGTTTTTAGCGCAATTGCCAAAGAAGGCTTTGTTTACCGTAGCCACCATCGAACAGAAACCAGAATTCGGTTTCAAAAAGATGGTAGTCAATTCGAAGACGAATCGCAAAAAGGCCTTAGATTTTTTGGCTAAACGGCCCTATCGCTCGACTTCGGCTTTGTATGACGCGCTCGAGCAAGTGGCGCTCGACTCAAGCATTGACACGGTGCTTATCGTTTCCGATGGTGGGTCGTCCGCAGGCAAGCATCAATACCCCGGGCATATTCTGGACGGATTCGAGCGCATGTATTTGCGCACTGGCCTGCGCATTCATTGTGTTCTAGTGACCGACAGTAATAAACATGAGGGCTTCCTGCGCGACCTAGCCGCCGTTTCCGGTGGTAGAATGGTAAAGCCCTGATTAATTTCAACTCGATCCCTCTAAATGCGCGCAACTCTAATTCTTGCTCTACTAGCAGGTTGGTTTTCAATACCAGCCGCTTCAAACCTCGAAGTTTACTTCATCGACACTGGCCAATCTGATGCCACGTTATTGATATCTCCGAGTGGTCAAACCTTTTTGTTTGATGGTGGCAGCAACGGCGACGGCAACGGCGCCGTAGTGCCCCTGCTTAATTCGTTGGGCATCAGTCATTTAGATTACGTGGGTGCAAGCCACTATCACGCTGACCACGTCGGCGGGCTAGATGAAGTCTGGAACAGCGGCATCACTGCTACTATTTGCTTCGACCGCGGCAATAACAATCAGCCGACTACACAATCTTATACCGATTATAAAAGTCGTTACAGCTCAGTGCGACAAACGATTTCACCAGGGCAAGTGATCGACTTAGGTGGCGGCGTGACGCTTACTTGTATCGTTGTAGATGGCAAACTAAGCAACGGCAATACTGTTAACCTCTCTGGTTCATCGCAACTCGAGAACTCATCAAGTGTTGGCTACCGTATCGACTACGGAGACTTTCAAATGTGGATGGGCGGAGACTTAACTGGTGGCGGCAACGGCACTACTAATGTTGAATCCAGCGTGGCGCCATTAGTCGGCGACGTAGATGTTTACCAAGCCAACCATCATGGTTCACGGACGTCGTCCAACTCTACTTGGATTAGCCATTTGAAGCCTGAGTTCACTGTTATCCCCTGCGGCTCTAATAACCCGTATGGCTACCCTAAACAAGAAGTCATCGACAGGATTAATACTGCGACAAGTATGACTCCGGTTTGGTGCCCTACCGATGGCACCGGCGCCGACGGTTACGTCGATGCAGAAGGCACGATTCGCTTAACGACCGACGGCAACACTTACACGGTGCGCGCCGAAGACGACACTAGCTTCACTGCTTATGTCGACGAATATTCTTCCGCGGCGCCAAGCGCTGGTGACGTAGTGGTTGCAGAGTTCATGCACAACCCTGGACAAGCTTCTGACATACTCGGTGAATGGGTAGAGATCGTTGGTGTAGGCAACGACGTCAATATCGACAACCTTGAAATGCGCGACGCTGCTGCCGACAACGTCAAGTTTGGCACTGCGGTGCAACTACAACCCGGAACCGAATTAGTCATAGCTGCCGACGGCTTGCCATCACGCAACGGCGGATTACGTCCACAATTTGTTTGGCCAGCTGGTCAATTTGCTTTAAGCAGTGCAGATACAGTCTGGCTTGAATATGGTTCGACTGAAATCGACCGTGTTGATTACACTAGCTCTTGGGGTGGCAACGGTATTTCATCTGAGCGCGAAGACTGCATGGCGCCTGGGTCTCTGTCGAACTTCAGTAATGCGACCACTAGCTACGGCAATGGCGATAAAGGTACTCCTGGCACCGACAACGCGGCCGATACTACTGACTGGAGTGGTGGCGGTGGGACAGATTTGTCCGTTCAGCTACTCACTCCGCCTGTGCGTGGTCAAGCCTTTGGAATGAATTGGCTAATGCCAAATGAATACGGCGCGCGCTATCAAGGCTTCATCACTCTTGGCACTAGCCCGGGGCACTACATTAATGGCACGCATATTCCCGCAAACCAAGACATCGCTTATAGCCGTACTTTCTTAATGAACGGTTTCTTTGGGGCAGTACCAAGCAGCGAAGTTAAAAATGTAAACGTGCTTGTGCCTAACAAAAATTCTTTACGGAACCGGGTGATATACGTTACGTTTTACACCTTCGACGTCGTTGGCTCAGTGCAAGTTCGCAAAGTTAGCGTGCCGCTACCGATGATCATCAGCTAGCAACTGTTGCAGGTGACGGGCCACCGAGTTTTTCACCTGCGCAATATCGACAGCGGAGCCTAGTTGCTGCTGCATACTAGTCATCACGTCGGGCTCAAGTCCGCACGGATCAAAGCGACTAAACCATCTTAGATCGGTATTCACATTTAGCGCAACGCCATGATAAGTAACCCATTTGCGCACTGCCACGCCGATACTCGCGACCTTGTGGTCGTTAACCCAGCAGCCGGTATTGCGTTGGTCGCGCATGCCTTCTAAGCCGAAATCACCTACAACCGCCATCATCGCTTCCTCTAAAGTATGCAGGTAAGCATGTAAATCGCAGGCCTTTTCTTTTAGCTGAATCAGCGGGTAAATAACCAATTGCCCTGGCCCGTGATAGGTCACCTTACCGCCGCGCGTGATTTCATGAACCGGAATGCCTACCTGCTCGTATGCCTCGTTAGTGGCGCCGCGACCGACCGTAAGAACGGAATCGAATTCAGCAAGTAGCAGTTGGTCACCTTTTTCACCGGCGGCAATCGCGTCAACCAACTCGAGCATCATCTCGGTAGTTTTGCCATAGTCCGTGCGCCCCAAGTCAACAATTTCAAGGCGCGGGCTATGGCTAAACTTCATTAGCCAGCTTTACTTTTTCGTGGTCATCGCGTGCGGCGACATACCGTGCACATCTTCACATGCTTCCATGAATGCTTCTGAGAGCGTTGGGTGAGGATGAATAGTCAAAGCTATGTCTTCTGCAGTTAAACCCGTTTCAATCGCCAGCGAACCTTCGGTGATCATGTCGGTGACGTTTGGCCCAACCATGTGCACACCAATAATGGTGTCGTCTTTAGCGTCGGTAATCACTTTCACGAAACCGTCGGTGGCGTGCATCGACATTGCGCGACCGTTAGCCGCAAAGTTAAAACGGCCCACTTTGTAATCAAGCCCTTTCTCTTTACACTCGGCTTCTGTCATACCCGTTCCGGCGATTTCAGGATCGGTGAAGATAACCCACGGCACCACTTTATAGTCGTAAGCGATACCAGGTTGACGGCAAATTGCACCCGCAGCAGTTAAACCCTGGGCAGAACCTTTGTGTGCCAACATCGGCCCGGTTGTAATATCGCCAACGGCATAAACGTGCGGGGTTTTAGTCTGGCATTGCGCATCAACGCTGATGAAACCGCGCTTATCGGTTTTTACCCCAACGGTTTCGAGGCCAATATTCGCCGTAACAGGGCGGCGTCCTACTGTAAGTAGAATGACATCGGCATCGAAGGTTTGCTCTTTACCATTGACGTCGACTAGAACTTCTACGCCATCGCCTTTTGTTTTGTAAGACTTCGCAGATGACTTTAAGTGTATTTTAATGCCGGCCTTCTTCGCTTTGCGTTGCACTACTTTTACCAAGTCAATATCCGTACCGGGCAGGAGTTGGTCCATGAATTCTACAATGGTCACCTCAGTGCCAACCTGTGCGTAGAACATGCCGAGTTCCATTCCTATAACGCCGCCGCCAATGACCAAAAGTTTCTTGGGTAATGTTTTTGGAGCGAGAGCCTCGGTGCTTGACCAAACTTTATCTGAGAAATCAAAGCCCGGAATCGGTATGGGCTCGGAGCCACTCGCAATAATAATATCGGTGCATGAAACTTCGACCGTACCGTTGGTTGTTTCGGCGGTGACCTTGTTCGCAGAAACAATCGTGCCTTTGCCCGTTATCAATTCGATGTTACGGTTATTGAACAAGCCGCCGATGCCGCCGGTGAGACGCTTAACGATAGTGTCTTTCCAGGCAATCAGTTTACTAAGATCTAACTTCGGAGTTTCAACAGTGAAGCCCATGTCGGCCGCATTCTTGGTTGATTCCATGAAGTGCCCCGCCGAGATCAAAGCCTTGGACGGGATGCAACCTACGTTAAGGCAAGTGCCTCCGATGCTATCTTGCTCTATGCAAACTACTTTCTTGCCAAGGTCGGCTAAGCGGATGGCGGCTACGTAGCCTGCGGGGCCAGAACCGAGAACAACTACATCTGTTTTAATTTGTGACATGTCTATTCCTTAAAGAATGGGCGCAAATTATAACGTGCCGATTGAGGTTTAAGGCGTCTCCCTTGTGTATGAAAAAATCCACACACCTCATCCCTCTGCTAATAGGCGCTTTCTGCGCGCCTTTGGCTGCTGCGACCTTGTTGCAATCGCCTGGCTCGACACCGCCAGCGGGTAAATGCCCTGATATGGGGGTGCAAATGGTCGATGCCACCTTCACGCCCACGCAAATGGCGGCATGCGAATTTGGCTTTCTTCACTATGAAGGCTTTGGGCTTGATTTGACATGGGAAGATCCGGTCTGCCCGTTATCCGTAATCTGGGAGCCCGCCTACTCATCTGTCGTTGCAAAACCTAATATGACTGTTAAGCATGTCGATAACTCACATGCCCGAATGTTCGAATTCGTGTGCGACAAAGACGAAGAAGTGTGTCGCCACTCCGCATCTCACGAACTACCTGGTTTTTACCCCTTCTATATTGAGTTGCCATGCGTTTATTAATCATAATCCCTGCTCTAGGGTGTGTCTTTGCAATGTGTCTATTTAAAAAGCCGCCTTCGGCCGAAAATATAATCGCACCAAATGCCTCTACGCAACAAAATATTGTCCACAGGATCAACGCGATAAGGGTACCCATTACTCGCGAGGCGGTTGTAAGCTCCCTCAAGAACGATGGGCTTATGGTGTTTTTACAGCAACTTCAAGGCGCGAAGGCCGGTATGGACACGGCCGCCCTCAAGTCACAATGCCGTGCATACTTAGTTGGCTTCAAGCAACTGCCGCACCCGGCACATAGCTGGAGCGCCTTCTTGCATGACTTGTTTGCATCCTGTATTGACAACGAATTTGCTGCCGAAATTGTAGCGATGGCACTGTTGGGGCAGAACGTACTTGATGAAGAAGACTTGCCAATGGTTCTTGACGTTAGACCCATAAATATCGACAACGCTGCAACCCATCGCTGCCGCTGGCAGGCGATGTTGTTTATTCATGCCTTAAGTATTGTTTTTCCTACCGCTGTAGTGAATGGCCATAGTGAATTAGTGTTGCCGTTCTTAGATGATTCGTCATCTCAGGTGAGGTATACAGCCTTTACCGCCCTATATCCCAACCAATCCGCCAGCAAATTCTTAGCATTTTCAGATTTCTATGGCAATTTGGCCCATTCTGAACAAAAGCTGCTCGCTGAGAAAATTGCCGAAAACTACCCGGCACATGAAGCAGCACAGATACTTAAAACTCTTGTAAATCAGCATAAAGTACAGATCTTAGGGGCTTTTTGCAAGATTGCTCAACGCGACCATTCGGCGATTGAATTGCTGCTTTACGCTGAATTTGACATCTTTACAAGTGAGCAGCATAGTGCTGTGAACGAGGCTCTAGCTTCAGGGTCGCGTACTACTACGATGCTTGAGCTAAGCAATGAGGGTACATTGCGGCAGCAGCTACTTAACGCTTACTTTGTCTCTGGTGCCGGGGAAAACGCCCAAGTGCTTAATTTGTCAGTAGTTGAGTGGATTGCCCGCCTCGACAACAACCCCTTAATAAAGCAGCAAGCAATTGATTTCCTACTTTCTATTAGCCAAGAGGAAGGCGAAGCAATAGCAAACTCAATAATGGGCGAGAAAGATTTCATTATTAAAAATTTCTAATGTTTATCGCGATATTCCTCGCTAGAATCAACGAATTATACTAAGATTCAAATAACGAAAAGAGTTTCTGCATCCCCTGCAATATCGCTTTATTCGGCAATCTCCTATGAATCCCTCATTCACGTCTTCGAAAATCATTCTCGCGGCTCTGACATTAGGTCTGGGCCTTGATTCAATCTCAGCTCAGCAGGTCGCAGAAGCCGGTGGTTGGTACGCTCGAATCCAACAAGACAACAGTCGCCGCATTGACATGACAAGCGCCTCAATGTCTGGCGGCAATGATGTGTTTATTTCTAGCGATATCAACAACGACGGCTCTGCCGATTACGTCGCGGCTGGTATTTACGAAAACCTCGCCACTGGTGTTTCTTGGGCTCGTGTATATGTCTATTCAGGCTTCACTGGCGATATCCTGTATATCTGGGAGAATTCCGCGGTCGATTTTGGCTGCAGGCTAGAGGTGACCATTGCGGGCGATATCAACTCCGATGGCTTCCCTGACATTTTAGTCGGCGCTCCATTGGCATCATCCGTCGGCAAACCCGGCTGTGGCGCAGCCGTTTTAATATCTGGCTCTACTGGCGACACACTCAAATTGTGGTATGGCAATAAGCCCGGAGCATTCTTTGGCGCATCTGTTGCTGGTGTTGACGATGTAGATCGCAACGGCTTCCGAGATATAATTATTGGCGCACCTGGTACATGGTTAGGCGCCCCAAAGGTTGGCGCTGCTCACGTGTTCTCTGGTTCGTGGAATGGTGATCCTAACTTTGGCCAGCACCTGTATACCTTCAATGGTGTTCATGCCAATTCTGGTTTTGGTAGCCGAGTCGCTGCCGCAGACGACGTTAACCGTGATGGCTATCCTGATATCGTGATCAGCGCTCCGGGCTACGATTCACCTCTTGGTCATCAATACCCTGGTACCGTCGATGTCTACTCAGGCCTGGATGGCTCACCACTGGCTCACTGGCAAGGGCGCAACGGTGGACGTCACTTTGGGTACAGCATTGCTGGCGTTGGCGATATCGATCGCGATGGTTACCCCGATATCGCAGTCGGGCTTCCTGCTTTCCAGAACGACCCGGTTCTTCAGCAAGGCGGTGTACTGGTATTCTCCGGCCTAACCCATAGCGTTATTCGCCACTATCAAAGTCATGAGATGGGCGATGGCTTTGGCGCAAGCATCTCTCCTACAGGCGACACAAATGGTGACTTTTGGCCTGACGTCTTTATTGGGGCCCCATGCGCCGAAAATGGCCGTGGCTCTGCCACTCTGCTCTCTGGCGAGAACGGTGCGATTTTGTTCCGCGCCTTAGGCGAGGACAACACATCGCGCCTAGGGCGCTCACTTGGCTCATCAGGCAGCTTAAACCGTTACGGTTTTGTCGATTTGTTAGCTCTGTCGTCATCAACTGCTCTAGGCTCAATCATTGCACGATTTGCCTTCATCGAAGGCTTAGAAATGCCTCGAGGCGACAATATTTCATCAAGCAACCCGACACGAGTTACCCTCAAAGTAGATATGCCTCGAGACATGGCTGGCCAGCCTTACAAAATATTGGTCACGAATGCTGGTACCACCCTATGGGTTACCAACGAGGGCATACAAATGCCTCTTGCCGACAGCACGATTCTGCGACGCTCTTCGAGAAACGATTTGCCGGGGTTCATCAGGAACAACATGGGCTTGCTGGACCCTGTGGGCGACGCAACTGCAACAATCGATTTCCCAGCCGGGCACCTATTAAATGCGGTTGGTTCTAGCTTGCACTTCAGCGCGATTATCTACGATTTTAGTGGCCGTATTGTGGCATCTACGGTAGCCAAAGAATTGCACATAAATTATTAAGCAATAGCAATCCCCACAAACAGCCATTTTCTGTCAATTTATACAGAAAATGGCTGTTCTGTTAGGTATCCTCATGTTGTATGCATAAATACCTACCCATAGCCTTGCTTGCCTGTCCTTTGGTTGCTCTGAGCAACACTAGTTACGCGCAAGAAGAACAAGAAGTGAGCGCCGAAGAAGTGCTGCTAAGTAGTGCGCGTAACGCGGTTGCCCTCGCCAATCTAGATGACGCTGCAGCGCGTTACGAAGATTTACTCCGTCAATACCCCCGCTCTATCGAAGGGTTAAATGAGTATGCAGGTATTTTAGCCCAGCAACATCGCTTGCTAGAAGCTGTTACGCAATACGAATCGCTCGTTCGCGTCGACGCTAACAACACCGACGCACGTATTTCTTTAGCGAATCTCTACATGGAAATGAAAGAGTTAGGCTTTGCCGCCGAGCAACTCGGAAAAGCGCTGGCTATCGATCCAGAGCTAATTGAAGCCGGGATTATGTTGGCGCGCATTCACGCATGGAATAACGACTTCGAAAAAGCTACCGAGGTTTACCAGGAATATTTGCAAGGTCTTGATACTAGCGACCCGGCCACTCGCCAATTGATGGTGGCTTTATTGCTT
>JAQWRF010000350.1 GCA_029243845.1 Planctomycetota bacterium
ACCTATAGCTTCGTCTAAGCGTGGTGGTTGCTTTCGAGCATTGCCGGAAATGCGCTCGATTTGCAATTCCAAGGAACTCGGAAAATTAATGCCCGAGTAAGCGTCTGCAGCGAAGCTTGTACTTGAATCGTCAAAGACAAAGCGTAAATCTAAAACTCCATCGACGATAGTGGTCGCATTTTCGCCACGGGCCGTAGCTAAAGCCGAGCCACCTTCGGTAAGGCTGACAGCGGCGCCTTCGATTTGCGCAACACGTACCAACTTGGCAAAACGCGGGCCTAATGCGCGCTCTGGAATGGCTATCCACATGATTTCGATAGCGTGATTACCGGATGAATCACCCGCTGCCAAACTCGAACCACTGGCTAAAAAGCGCATACGTGGCAAACGCCATTCGGCGACACCCTCGGTAGCGGGCCGCGCAATATAGTCATCAACAATCATCCATCCGCGGCTGCCAAGATGCGCTGCGCGCAAATCACTCTGCAGACGTTCAGCAACACTGGCATAAATCAAATCGCCACGTCCACGTCGCTCGCCTTGCTGCCACAAACCGACAACCGAGTCGACCACATTAATGACAAAAGTTGAGAGGATGCCTAACAACAGCAAGGCAATCATTATCTCTAGCAAGGTCATGCCACGATTTTGCTGCAAAGGAATCACTCGACTACCTCACTATCTTTCGTAACAATGGTCTCGGCTAAGTAATCCACCATGATTTCACGGATGCGCGGAGCGCGCGTCCAGCCACTTGCATTGAACTCGATGGCGTCAAAAGCTCCGGGTTGCCAGTCGAACATAAATCTAAAATCGATATGGTCACTAAGAATGTTAAGCGGCAACAAATCGCCGGTGTCGGTGAAACCTTGATTAAATAATTCTAGGTGACGAGTAGTGCGCGGATCGTCTTCGAAGTCTGCTTCGCCACTGCGCACCAACAGTTTCACTTCTGCAGAATCGGTGGTACTGTCTACTTGGTAGCCTACCCCCCTCCAGAATGCATTGGGTTGAGTCATGCTAAATTGGTACCAAGCACCCAAGCCACTGTTTGACCGCGGCGTATACAAATCAAGCCAACGAGTCGGGAAGTGATATGCAATGCTACCCGCGCTATGGCTGTCTGCAGAAGTTCCGAAGCGGCCGCGCAAAGTACCCACGCCGGATAATTCGCCAGTGCTTTCGCGAAGTCTTGGCATAGACAGTTCTGAACCGCGACCCCGCATTGGTGCGAACAGGAGTTCGGCATCTACGAGCAACATACCGTATTGTGGCAGCGTAGCTGAATCTTCTAGTTCAAGGTTATACGAGCTTCCTTCCAAGTCACTGTTCAGTGCCGTTGCCAAGCGCCCATCGACAATGCGGACGCGCGCGCCAGATGCGTGCCCACGTTGTTCGGTGCCATGCATACCGCGACCGTTCACTGCAATGTTGATTTGGCCGGAGGCGGTGTCGATGCTTGAGTAGCCAATACGCTCTCCATCTATATCGAGGATACCTGATGGTGGCAACAGCGCAAGGTACTGACCAGCTGTTGCATTAGGAATGCTCACGCGATAATTATTCAGCGAGAAATCGTAAGCGTTTACTTGGAGAATGTCATCATTACTTTCGTCAAGGTCTACGTCTAGGAAGAAAGATCCACAAGCGAAGAAATCAGTGGGTTCTCCAAAGCCAGATACAGACTGCACTGCGAATTCATCGACATAGCCACTAAAGGAAGAGCCGGTGCCCGAGGAGTCAACTCCGATGTTGAGCGAAGTAAGCGATTGCGGACGTTCGAAGTTCGGGAACTTAACCAAACGGTTATAGCTGCGCACATCGAGGCCCGCCATGCTTTGGGACAAGGCGCTTAAGTCGGGCCCCAAGAACGGTAAGCCGGGGAACTCGGAGAAAGCCACGTAAGTTGCAATGGGATCACCGCGACCATCTTCGAGGCGCTGAGTCGTCGCCCACTGCACTTCGAACCACAACGGATCGGTTACCTCATCGGCTTGCATGATTGCTACACGGTCAAGGCGTCCGACAAAACCGTAACCAGGCTCGGAATACAAATTAGCCGAACCGAAAGAGCGCAAGGTTTTAAATACCGGAATCGCCTTTTCACCTGCTTCGTGCGCATGGTCAAACGTACCGTTCACACCGCGGAATGAGAAGCGGTCTTCCATGAATTCAATGAAATCGGCCTTTTCCTCTTTCTCGCCAATTGTGCTGCGCAATGCGTAAAGTGGCATTTCGGCGTATGGATCTTGCTCGATTATTGCAGATTCACTTTCCGGAGGAGGGAAATCGTTAGAAGGACCACTACGGGGGCGCCCCCCTGGGCCACCGTCGATTGTTTCTTCC
>JAQWRF010000231.1 GCA_029243845.1 Planctomycetota bacterium
GGAATAACATCCATGATCATCCATGAAGGGTCATTTGGCGAGTCGCGCAGCATCTCGACTGTACGCAGACGCTTAATGATGTCGGCAAGACGTTGCTTCGAAGTGCAATTCTTCATGCCTTCGCGCAACTCTATAGCCTTACTCTCGAGGTTCAAACCTTCAAGCAAATCGCGGACGGCTTCTGCGCCCATCTTTGCTACCAGTGATGTTCCGTGCTGTACACGGGCACGACGGTATTCGTCTTCAGTGATTAGCTGACACTGCTTATAGTCAGATTCTCCGGGATCGGTAACTACGTAATCCTGAAAGTAAACCACGCGCTCAAGCTCAGTCTTCTTCATGCCCAACAAATTGCCGATGCGTGAAGGAGTAACAGAGAAGAACCAAATATGAACCACAGGTGCAGCCAAAGTAATATGGCCCATACGCTTGCGGCGCTCACGCGATGTTGTAACTAGAACACCACACTTATCACAAGTAATACCGAAGTGCTTCTGACCTTTATACTTACCGCAAGCACATTCGTAATCGCGCTCAGGGCCAAAGATTCGCTCACAGAACAAACCATCTTTTTCGGGACGGAATGTACGGTAGTTAATGGTTTCTGGTTTCTTAACTTCGCCGAATGATGCCTTACGGAATTCTTCGGGTGAAGCTAGGCAGATTGACACGGACAGTTGGTCAGAGTTGTAATCACGCGCAGATTTCTCTGCATTTACTGCCTCTTCGACTGGTGTTGAATTTGTTGTTGTTTCACTCATTGTGTAATCCTTTATTAGTTAACCTCAGGTGCGTCAAGTTGAATATTTAGACCGAGACCACGGATCTCGTTCATCAACACCTCGAATGACACTGGCGTGCCTGGCTCGAGAATGTTTTTACCTTTAACCATTGATTCGTAAATCTTGGTACGACCGTCGACATCGTCAGACTTAACGGTTAGCAATTCTTGCAGCAAGTACGCTGCACCATAAGCTTCAAGAGCCCAAACTTCCATCTCGCCGAGACGCTGACCACCGAAGCGCGCCTTACCACCAAGAGGTTGTTGCGTAATCAAGCTGTAAGGGCCCGTCGAACGCGCGTGAACCTTAGCGTCAACCAAGTGGTGAAGCTTCAGTGTGTACATGTAACCGACACAAACATTTTGCTCGAAAGGCACGCCTGTACGACCATCGAGAAGAGTACTTGCACCATCAGTGCGCATACCTGCGGCAGTGAGGGCGTCTTCGATTTGCTCTTCGGTTGCACCATCGAAAGGCGCCGTGTAAGCGCGGAAACCGCCTTTCATAGCTGCAATGCCTAAGTGCGTTTCTAGAACCTGCCCAACGTTCATACGCGAAGGCACGCCCAATGGGTTAAGAATAATATCAACAGGAGTTCCGTCTTCGAGGTACGGCATATCTTCTTCATGAAGAATAGTCGAGATAACACCCTTGTTACCGTGACGACCAGCCATCTTGTCACCAATAGACAAGTTACGCTTTGTCGCTGTGTAAATCTTGACCATTTCAAGAACGCCGTTCGGCAAATCGTCGCCCCGTGATAGGCGGCTAGACATTTTCACTTTCCAGGCCTCCTTATCCTCAATGCGATTCATATGAGCACGCACGATTTCTTCAGCCTTAGAGCGGCGCGACGGATGGCCGAGCGACTCAGGGAACGCCTTCAACGATTCGCGAATGCGCTGCAAATCACCGAATAAACTTGCTTCGGTAACAGCCATCAATCTCTTCGTAGATGGATCTTTCATCTTTGAACCAACGTATTCGTTGAGATCCTCGATACAGCGTTGTAATTCGCGACGCAACACAGCATCGTATTCGTTCTCGAAAGAACGGATCTTCTCGTGTGCTTCACGACGCTCGGTCGCAGTCATGTTTACCTTACGGCTAAACTTCTCAGCGCCGATTACAACACCGCGCACACCAGCAGGAAGCTTAGATGAAACGTTTTTAACGTCTTCACCGGCGCGACCAAAGATAGCATGCAACAAACGCTCTTCTGGCGTGAGTTCCGTCTTTGACTTAGGTGCAACCTTGCCAACAAGAATATCGTTTGGCCCAACACGAGTGCCAATGCGCACCATGCCTTCTTCATCGAGATTCTTCAATGCGCGTTCACCGGCATTAGGAATATCACGAGTGAATTCTTCTTTACCAAGTGTAGTTTCGCGGATTTCAGCAGTGTAGCTATTGATGTGCACCGAAGTGAACGCATCGTCTTTAACCAAACGCTGAGATACGATAATCGCATCCTCATAGTTGTAGCCTTCCCATGACATAAACGCCACAAGTAGGTTCTTGCCGATAGCGAGCTCGCCCTTATCCGTAGAAGGACCGTCTGCAATCACCTGATTCTTCTTTATCTTTTCACCCACGCGCACGAGAGGTCTTTGATTCAGACAAGTGTGCTCGTTAGTACCCTCGAACTTACGCAGGATGTAAGGCTCTGGATCACCCTCGATGCGGATTTGCATAGCATCGACGTACTCGACAGTACCGGCTGCTCGTGACTTCACGACCCAACCAGAGTTTTTAGCTACGGCACGCTCCATGCCTGTACCAATCAGTGGTGGTTCTGTAGCAATGAGTGGCACCGCCTGGCGCATCATGTTAGATCCCATCAATGCACGGTTAGCATCGTCATGCTCAAGGAATGGAATCAATGAAGCCGAGATGCCCAAGATTTGAGCAGGGTCAACGTCTAGATACTGAATCTCGTTGCGTGGCAACAAAGCGAAATCGCCCTGATGGCGCGACATAACCATTCCGTTATCGTCAGTGATAAGGAAACCCTTATCATCTACATTAGAATCGGCCGGAGCGAAGATACAGCTGTATTCTTCGTCGGCACGCACGTAGGCAACCTCGTCGGTGATTTTACCCTTCTTAACAGTACGATAAGGAGTCACCAAGAAGCCGTAGTTATCCACCATCGCAAATAGCGCCAATGATGAAATCAAACCAATGTTAGCACCCTCAGGTGTTTCAATTGGGCACAAACGACCATAGTGAGAAATGTGAACGTCACGCTCTTGGAAGCCAGCACGCTTACGGTTCAAACCACCAGGCCCCAAAGCAGACAAGCGACGTTCGTGCGCGAGCTGAGAAAGTGGGTTTGTTTGGTCAACGACTTGTGATAGTTCTCCGCGAGAGAAGAACTGATCAATGGAAGTACTGAAAGGCTTGGCGTTAATTAACGCGCGTGGAGTAAGCGATTCTGGATCTTCTTCTTGCGACATACGATCGACTACCGCGCGAGAAACTTTTAGCAAGCCCTTGCGGAAATCATCACGAGCCATCTCAGCGATAGTACGTACACGACGATTACCCAAGTGGTCAATATCATCGATTTCACCACGGCCTGCGCGCAACTCAAGCAAGTACTTAACAGTATCGAGAAAGTCTTCGATTTGTAGAGTACGCGGCCCGTTGTTAGCCTCTTCTGGACGACTGAACTTACGACTAATGCGGAAGCGACCAACTTTGCCCAGGCTGTAACGCGCCTCGTTGAAGAAACGATCTTGCAACAATTCGCGAGCCTTCTCTAACTGCACTGGATTGCCCGGACGCAACTTAGCATAGATAGCGGATAAAGCTTCTTCGTGGTTGCTAGAAGTGTCTTCTTTCAAAGAGTTGATAATCAGCGGATCTTCTGGATCAACCAACAAATCTAGCTCGGTCAAGGCAGAGGCAGCAATGTGCTCGGCTATTTCTGCGGTGATAACCTGGCCAGACTTAACCCATTCTTCTCCAGTACGCGTATCGCGAATTTGCTCTAGAGCAAGACGACCTTCGATTGCTGAAGCGAATTTAGCCTTTGAGCCCTTCTTAGGACGAACAACTTTTTCGACATCGTAAAACAATGCCAAAAGCTGGCCATCGCTACCCCACTCTGGATTTAGTGCCCGCAACAAAGTTAAAGCACTAAACTTGCCCTGCTGGTCAATACGCACCTGCAAAGCGCCCTTACCGGACACCATGAAGTCAACCCAAGAGCCACGCTCGGGGATGATACGCGCCGTGTGCAACTTCTTGTCGCCGGATGCGCGATCAAGAGCGAAGTCGATACCAGGCGAACGATGCAGCTGAGCAACAACAACGCGCTCAGAGCCATTGACGATGAATTCACCGCCACCCATCATTACCGGAACCTCACCCAAGAATATTTCTTCTTCGATGGCCTGATCACCCTGACGTAAAGCCATCTTGACTCGCAAAGGGTAAGAGTAGCTATAACGCAACTCACGACACTCGCTAGGAGTGTAACGTGGACGACCTAGAGCGTAGCCCCCATATTCAAGAGCAAGAGTCTTGTCGTGGCTTTCAATCGGAAATACATCCATGAACAGCGCCTCGAGGCCTTGAACTTTTCTACGGGAAGCCGGGACGTTTAATTGCAGGAAGTCCTCGTAAGAACGAGTTTGCAAATCA
>JAQWRF010000366.1 GCA_029243845.1 Planctomycetota bacterium
GCACCGCAAAATTGCACGAAGAAGGGATATTCGCCATCTTCGTTTTTCGGCAACAACCATGGATTCATCAATGCGGTACATTTTGGCAACTCGTCGCCAGCCATGTGGTGATCGACAACTACCACCTCGATGCCAGCAGCGGCTAACTCGGCCAGTTCAGCGACAGCAGAAGTTCCGTTGTCGACAGTAATGACCAGCTTCGCCGAATGCTTTTCAACCAACTTCATAGTGTTGGGGCCGAGCGAATAACCATCCGCAAGGCGGTCGGGGATAAACGGAATCGCTTTGACGCCGATGTGCTCGAGCAAGCGTACTAATAAAGCCGTACCGCATAAACCGTCGGCATCGTAATCTCCGTAAATAATTACCGGGTACTTTTGGTCGCGCGCACGAAAAATGGCGTCTCGCGCTTGCTGGTAATCTGGAAGTAGAGTTGGGTCGGGCAACTCGCGCAATGAGGACTTGAGCAGCGATTTAATCGCCTCAGACGTAGAAATGCCACGATTCATCAAAATCTGAGTGACCAGCGGTGGCAGGGACAACTCAGTCGCCAGGGCCTGGCTTTTCGGCGAATCACCTGACAAAAAATGCCAATTGTAATGAGAGGGTAAAATCGCGGTGTCCATCGTGTATCATTCTATTACTGCGATGACTGATAAACCTCCCCGAATTCCGGCAATGAATGAATTGCTCGACGCCTGTGCCGAGCATGATTTAGATTGTTACCCGCGTGAAGCATGCCGTCGGGCGTGTGAGATGGCGTTAAATACTGTGCGTAATGCGCGCGCGTCCGGTGATTTACAGGCCGGCATTGACGACGCCTTCTGGCTCGAGGTGCAAGAACACCTTGAAGTGTTGCCGCAAGTTCAGATGTGCAAGGTGATCAATGCGACTGGTGTGGTCTTGCACACTAATCTGGGGCGTGCGCAATGGTCTGAGGAAGCGCAGATGGCGGCGGCGTCCGCAAGTACGGCTGTCATGTGCGAGATTGATGCCGAGACGGGCGGACGCGGCAAACGTGATGGCGCAGTCTGTGATTTGTTGGCGCAGTTGACCGGTGCCGAAGCAGGCCTGCCGGTCAACAATAATGCAGCGACGGTATTGCTAGTCGCCGCGGCGCTGGGCAAAGGGCGCAAGGTGGTGGTAGCGCGTTCCGAGTTGGTTGAAATCGGCGGCTCCTATCGCATGCCCGAAGTGATTGCGGCGGCTGGTGCCGAGATGGTATCTGTTGGTACCACTAATCGCGCGCACCTCAAAGATTTCGCTGAAGCCCTTAAAGATCCGGAGGTGGCATGCGTGATGCGCATTCATCCGTCCAATTTTGTGATGCAAGGTTTTACTGCCGAACCCGAGATGAACGAACTCAGTGCGTTGTGCAAAGAGCATGGTGTACCGTTGTATTACGATTTAGGTTCTGGGGTATTACACGGCGCGGCGTTGAATGGCCTCGAAGACGAACACCCGGTGCGCGCAATGTTAAATGCCGGCTGCGACTTAGTTAGTTTTTCTGGCGATAAATTACTTGGCGGCCCGCAAGCCGGTTTGATCGTGGGTGCGGCGCCATTAGTCGCGCAGCTGCGTTCGAATATGCTTACACGTTGTTTGCGTTTAGATAAAACAATCCTCGCGGGTGTTGAAGCCACTTTGCGTTTGCATTTGCTCGGTGAAGAATCGGCGGTATCACGTATTCCGGCTTTAAATCAGTTGTCGCAAAGTGCAAATGAAATAAAATCGCGGGCTGAAGTATTCGTTGGGCAAATTAACGCGCAAGGTATTGTGGTCACTTCTGAGTTGGTGGAATGCCAAGGGCGTGTAGGATCAGGTGCCTCACCGATTAAAGATTTGCCTAGTTACGGAGCTGCTTTGACCCATGCAACTCTTGACGCTAAAGAACTCGCTCGTGTCATGCGCGTCAACAAACCGCATGTTTTTGGGCGAATGCAAGATGAAAAAGTAGTCTTTGATTTGCGCACTATCAGCGGTGATGAATGCGCGACTATCTTAGACATGCTCGGACGCCTTTTTAGCGCAGCTTAACCGTATCGCTATAGGTGCGTTGCGCGTCGCTTGCTGCGTAGAATTGCAGCAAACACCCCAGATTAGCGAGGGGCAGTTTTCGCGCTACTTCAGAGCCATTGAATTCAACAATGACCTCGCGCGAGAAGTCGACCATCTGTTGACTAAGTAATATTTCTAAGCCAGTTAATGCGGCGTCGCTAGTAATGACGAAGGTGTTTGTCGTTTTATTGAACTCGGCTTCAATAATGACATTCGCTACTGGTTTCGGCCAATACAGCCAAAAGAATTGTGTCTTCCAATCAAGAGTGGGTTGCCAAACGATATGGGTTTGATGTACATCACGTTTGAAATCTTTTATTTTGCTCAATAGAGCTAACATTCCGCCTTTGGGATAACCGTGCTGACGATCGGTCACTTCCCAGTAT
>JAQWRF010000243.1 GCA_029243845.1 Planctomycetota bacterium
TTGAGCATCGGCCAAGTGCGTCGACCTTGACATCTATTTTGTTATTTGAGCCCGTCGATACAGAACATCTGGGTGGGGCGGAAAGCTCGCGCGCCGTATCGATCACAGACCAGATTGACGCGATTTAAGCCGTTTCTGGGAGGGAGACTTGAAAGCATGAGCCGATGCCTTCAGTGCTGGTAACGGAAATTTCACCACTGAGCTCTCCAACTTTATCACGGACGATACTTAGTCCAAACCCGGATCCCTCAGCCATTGCAATGGCCTTTTCTGACCTCATATGTGGCTCAAAGATAGCGCCTAAGTCCTTTTCTTTGATTCCGATTCCTAAGTCCGAAATAGATATTAATATACGACCACCCAGCAGCTCGACCGCGACTTCTATTTGGGTATTAATCGTCGAGTACTTAGCAGCATTTACAAGTAAATTGATAATAATCTGCGTTAGATACTCCCTAGAAGAATGTAGTTTTACTTCTTGCAGCCGAGAAGATACTAATAGGTCGCTATCTCTTCCATATGGCCGCAGAGCTTCTTTAGCAATTCGATTAATTAACTTTATAAGGCAAAACTCTTCAATAATTATTTTCTCCTTTACGCCTTCATTCTCGTCCATTAACGAGTCAAACAAGTTTTTCAATCTCGCAATGGGATGCAGAAGGCCTTCTAGGGTTTCTTGTTTTTCGGATTCGTCTATGGCGCTTCCATGCCTCGAAAGCAGTTGCACACCAGAAGAAATTTGGGTTAGTGGAGTGCGGAATTCATGAGAGATTGACCTTAGACTTTGATTTTTACTCTTTAACCTTTGAGCAGTCTGCAGAGTTTCTTGCTGTGCGCGCACTTGTCTTTTTTGGCTAATAATCGCTTTCCCGGCTAGTCCAGAAAATATCTCTAGCAAGTGAACATCTTCTTCAGAATATCGATTAGTTACTTCTGATTCGGAATCAATCACGGCGATGACTTGGCCATCAATAATTACCGGCACCGATATTTCTGATCCTCCACGGCTGGCCGCATCTTCAATGTAGTCATCATTCTTTGTCACGTCCATGACTAGCTGTGTCTTTTGCTCTAACACGGCCTTGCCTACAATCCCTACTCCAGACGGAATGGCAAGCCCTAATTCTGACACCTGCGCGGTCGTGCGGGAGCTGCCGGCTCCAGCGGCTTGGCGAGCAAAATTGGACTCAACTTTGTAAATAATGACGTCATCGGCTTCGAGTGTCCTAGAAACACTCTGGGCAATCTTAAGAAACAAAGTCTCAAGGGTGTCAGAAGCAAAGATGTCAGACAGAAATTTATTAATTTTTGTTTCTTCGCGTAATAGTTCATTCTGCTTCTTTAACTGGACACTTTTTGTTTCGGCGAATTGAATGCCAAGTAAAAGATCGGGCAATGCGTCTGAAGGCGCAAAGTCGGATAGGGTGAACCCAGCATCAGATAAAGCGCTTAAGCTTTTTGCGAAAGGTTTAACTAGGAAAATAATCTCTTGTAGGGAACTTTGGTTCTGCACAATCTGCCCGATGAAGGTAACGCTCGGAATATCGTTAAGCCTTACTTCGATGGTCGCCATATGGTAATTGAGCAGAGTGTCGAGGCTGTATTGCTTAAGAATAGGCCTATCGAATTGAAGGCAATCTAATATCTTTGAGCCGACTACCATCTTTGGCGATATGGCCGCTAGCTTTGGAGACACTTCAAGCAGGGTCATGCCTTCCCCCACCTTAAAGCGAAATGGGAAGATACCATCTAGAGCTTCTCTGTCAATCCCTTCCATATACGTATTATTTAGTCAAACTTACATCGAAAACAGATTCTCCGCTTTCTAAAACACCGTTAGCTTTAACGCTGCCAGTGAGGTTGAAGCGCTTGCATACACCCTGTAGTAATCCTATTACAAAGCTTTCGAAGCCTTCTCTTTTCGAAGAATAGAAAACTTGCAAATCACCCTCTTCTATGTTGCCCGAAATACGAAAAGATGGCGGGCTATAGCCTGGAAAGAGCGCCGAAGCTCTATCGTGCACGGTATTTAAATTCGACATGAACACATGAATGTCATTACCTGTCAATGATAAAAATGCACCAAAGTGCTTTGGCGCAGTCTCAAGCACCCAATATTCTCCAAAGCCTATAAGAAAATCAGCGGGTTTGAATTGACCGACTTCTATGGCCTTTCCAATCATGCTTAATAAGGTCGAGTCATCGTAGCTCTCGAAAAGCAGAAACCCTTCCTGGGGATAGTCGTATAACTCTGACATGACATCCTCCCAATCATGCGAGGCATGATTGTCTTTTAGGTGGTCAAGCAGGGAGTTGTGGACGACGCCGTACATAGTGTTATTAAGTATAGCCTATCTTGTTGCTGTGTGAGGCGTCAGGCTATACTTGTTGACCTAGATAACGGCTAGGCCTGAGAAATGAAAATAAAAGCGCTGATTGTTGAAGATGACGAGATCCTTCTAAAAAACCTAAAGCGTTTTTTAGAATTTGAGGGCATTAGTACCGACACCGCGACTAATGGGCTTGAGGCGCTTGAGGTTATTCAGCAAAGCGAGGTTTTGCATGATGTCGTTATTACAGACCTCAACATGCCCCAAATGGGGGGTATGCAGTTAGCCAATGTGCTGCAAGCGCAGTCTAGGACTAAAGATATACCCATTATTGTTATCACAGCATTTGGGCAAAAGCAGAATTTACTCACAGCGCTTCGTTCCGGGGTAAAGGACCTCCTAGAAAAGCCATGGGATGCGGACGACTTAATGGCGTCGATACACCGCGTAATCCCCGCACCGGGTAGCGAGCCAGTGCTCCCTAATAATTATGCGAATCAGTTGTATGACTATTTGTTTAGCGTAAGCTCTGCAGGGGCGCTCCCGTCCATCTTGCTCTTACGTTTTTCGTTTAGCGGTCAAGTAAAAACTCTTGCTGGCAGTATGCGCTCATCGTTGTTGTCCACTATAGAGACTGTCCTTCAAGAAGTTTTTCCAGGTGACCAATGGATTTATAATAAGGATGATTTTTCTGTGGCGGTCTTCGACTGCGAAGGCGGTTCTGGCGCACTTAATATTGATAACAAGGATAAATTAAAATCCTTACAGTCTCGTATAGGCAAACTGTTTCTGAGGAGTGCCCCCGATCACCAGCTTGCGGTGTTTGCGCCATTAGTAGCGGCTATTTTTGTTGATAAGAGCATCCTTTCCTCGCACCAGGGTTCTGAACGCCATGCAGTCGTTGAGCGACTCGAGTCCCTTTTAGAGGGAGCGAAGTCTGGCAAGGGAAAGATATTTCTTTACACCGACGACAGTATCAAGTTACCTTCGCTGCGGCTCGATATGCCTTCTCTAATCAATCGTGCTGTCCAAGCCAAGACCCCTGAGTTTTCCATTGCTTGGCAGCCACAAATTAACCTTAAAGATGGCAGCATTCACGGAGCGGAAGCTTTGGCGCGCTGGGATTCTCCCGAACTTGGGTTCGTAAGCCCAGAGAAGTTTATCTCCGCCGCAGAGGATTGGGGGCTGATCGACAAGCTCGGCACACTCTTGCGAGATATTGCCATGGAAGAGTTTTTGGCCATGCAAACTTTAGAGGTGGCGCTACCACGCATGAGCTTTAATGTTAGCCCCTTTGAATTATTAGACCCATTTTTTGCTAAAGAACTTGTAGAGCGCGTCCGTTCGTATGAGATACCCTTTGAGAGGGTGACTGTAGAAATTACGGAGAGCGCCTCAGCTCTTGAATCCCAAGACGGCCTAAACAATTTAAGATTGCTGAAAGATTCCGGAATGGGCTTAGCTGTCGATGATTTCGGATCTGGCTTTACTTCCTTAGGCGCTCTAAGCGAACAACCCCTTACAGAGTTGAAAATTGACAGGTCGTATTTAAGCGGGATAGCCGATAACCCAAAATTATTAGCGGTGGTCTCTAATATGGTTAGCTTAGCGGAAGACATCGATGCCATTTCGGTTGTAGAAGGCATCGAGGAGAAAGAGCAATTAGAGATCTTGCGAGCATTAGGGTGTAACTATGGCCAAGGCTACTATTGGTCGAAGCCAATTCCCATGGCTGACCTAGGAATTTTGTTGCAGTCTCCTGACCCTTTCCCCCAATAATTTTAGCTTAATAGAATCATGAATGCACCGATGAGAAGCATTGCGCTAAGCGTTATATTTACAATTGGGGTGGTCGATTTTGTTGCGGCGCAGTTTACTGAAGGCGCAACGCCTGTTGAAAGCCAACAATGGCATTCTTTCGATAAGACTCAGCTAAGCGAAATGTTCTTATCGGAAGGCGCTAGCTTCGCTGATTTCGATCGCGACGGGATTCAAGATGTGGTTTCTGGGCCACACATCTATTTTGGCCCAGATTTCCAGGATGTGATTGAACTGTACTCGGCTGCGCCGTTTGACATTCAGGGTTACTCCGACAATTTTTTTGCCTTCCCGCATGATGTCAACCACGACGGGTGGGTGGATGCATTTTTCGTCGGCTTCCCTGGTCAGGACGCCTATTGGCTCATGAACCCTGGCGCCGAAGCCGAGGAATCTTCAAAGATAGCAGGGGACAAGTTGGTGCGTGCGTCCAACGGTTGGCAGCGCTTTCTGGCTTTACAGCCGGTCGACAATGAGTCTCCGCAGTTCGAAGACATCAATAACGACGGCCGTCCGGATCTGCTTTGCCAAAGCAAGGATCGTTTGGGTTGGGCGGAGTACAGCCTTGAGTCTCCGCAGTCCTCATGGACATTCCACCCGGTCAGCGCAACAGGTACCGGCGGACGCTTCACTCATGGCTTGGGCGCAGGGGATATGAATGG
>JAQWRF010000056.1 GCA_029243845.1 Planctomycetota bacterium
CATTCTTGCAATGAGCGCCCTCTTTTTTATTAAAGATAACAGTTACGCATCGTCGTCAAATTCAAACTCGGCAAGCAACTCATCAAAGACAATCATCAGCATGTTTTTGCTTTCGTCTCGTACCAACACTTGGCGTTGTTCGTCATCTACTTTTTTAATACGACAAGGACCACGACGTGGAGAAATAATTGAGTCACCCGGGTTTAGCCAGGGCAGATCCTGAGTCCGTATCTCAAGACCGTGCCCCACCTCGTCATCTGGATGGAACTCTCCAGCTAAACCGAAGATATCGTCATCACTCTGCTGCCAACGACGACCGGGTGTTTCCGCTCGGGCAGACGGCGTAGATAATTCGACCTCAACTTCTGCTTCGATATTTACTTCAACTTCCGCCTGCGGGACGTCCTCCTCAACAGTCGAAATCGGTTCAGCCTTCGGCTTGGTCTCCTGTTGTGCACCGAGTAACGATTGGTAAGCCGCGTCAGCAAATTCACCTACTTTGCCAGCAGTGATATCCACCTGAATTTCAAGAGCGTAATCGCCGTGCGGCACTGGGCGCAAATACAGATTTTTAATACCCTCTAAATCAGTAAACACCACATCCTTTAATAAGTTGGTCGTTAATAAGCTACTGATCGTCCATAAGCTTTGCGCAGATTGTGGATGCGCAGCGAAGACAGCGTCAAGCACATCACTCAAAGTTCCGTGTGGTAATTCTAGTTTTTGCGATTTACGCGAGCTACTGTAAACCAATAGCCTATCGGGCTTTGATGGGTTCTTGCCGAATTTAAACATAACGCCTAAATATTACAACGAAAACAAGTAAGAAAGATGCCAAGCTTATGACAAACAATGTCGTCGCGTCGCTTATTCCTAGTGCCTGCTGCTGCTTCTCGGACAAGAAATCACGCACCTCAACGACGTTAGCGTAAGAAGCAGAATCTGCTAACTGTTGATTATTCGCAAGCCAGTCATTAGCATCGACCAAAGCTTCGGAATGCAAAGAAGGATTGAAGCAAGCCGCTAGCAGTCGATAACGCCGGTCTTCGGAAGACAAGGCGGCTACAGAGACTAGAGAGCTGTCGATTTGCATTGCGGCTCCTGCAGACAGGTAAACACGGGCTTGCTGCGTCGGACTATCTGTAGATGCAGTGTAATACTCCAATAAGGACTTCGCATCATGGGGTATTGGCAAAGAGGCGTTCTGCGCGAAAAGCGAAGAAGATATAAGCATCAGGCCAACAACAATGAGTATCTTCATCAGTCTTTAGCCCACTCAAAGAATTGATTCGCCATTAGCGAATTCTTGTCGTCACTCAGGGCCGGCGTAGGGTTTAGTTTGAGAGCCGCGCCCTCAATACATTCAGCGGGAAGGCAACTGGCGCCGAGCTCAATAGGCCATCCGCTAGGCAGCAATGACGCCATCTCACTTAAGGGTGGCAGTTGCTTTGCCTTGCGCGCAAAGATGATCCAGTTACGTGATCGAGCAACGTGCTGCAAGCGCACGTATTCGGAACCAAAGCTTGCGACAATACTTGCCGTCACATAACCCAGCACGTTATCGGCCAGCTCAGTGCCTGTTGTACCCAGGTTAAAGCATAGCACCCCACCGTCAGCGAGCTTCCCATAAGTTTCTTCAAAGAATTCTTTAGTGGCCATGTGTAAGGGCACTTCGAACTGCCGAGAATAAGCGTCGACGATAATGGCGTCTTGCTCTTCGTCGCAAAAGCGTAATGCAGCGCGAGCATCGACATCGGAATACACTTCGATATTCGCAGATAATTCTTGAGGAAGTGGCATGTGCTTCTCAGCCAACTGGGTGACCACGGGATCTATTTCTATACCGACCACTTTATAGGGATGGTTCTGCTCGGCTGTGGCGATTGGCATTACAGCGGAGCCCCCACCGTAGCCAAGAATGCAATAGTTGTGCTGTGGTTTAACGTCCGCTTGTTGGTATTCGATATATGTTGGAAGCAAGGCGAATAAATCGTAATAACCACCGGGCCATTGCGATAATTCTCCAGCAGTAGACTTCCATCGTGATTGATAGGAGTCTAAGCCTTCATTCATTTGCAGCCAGCGCTCAACACTGCCGTCATTCGTGTCAACAAACTCAATAACGCGTAGTTTTTGATAAGGAGTATGCAACGACTCAACCAACGTTGAAGATGGCGGCATATTCGCATATAACGATGGACTCTCAAGTAATAACGGTAACCCTAATAACGGCAAGCCTATCGCCAAGCGCAGTCGCTTGCTGAGCATCAGCGAGGCTATCGCAAGCAAAATGGCAACCGCAATAATGCTGGCCCGCACGCCGAGTATCGGTATTGCGATGAACGTCGAAAAGTAAATACCTGCCAAGGAACCCGCTGTAGCAATCGCACCCAATCTTCCGGATGCTTGACCAGCGCTGCTACCGTCAGCAACACGTAGTTCTACCAGGATAGGCGTCACCCACGACAAGAAGAAAACGGGTGGCGCAAAAAAGATAATCGCCGAGGCAAAGCTGCCTATCTGAAAAAGGCCCGCAACTTGGTCTAAGCTAAGGTGTGTTGGTAAAATTTTCGCCGCGAAATAATCGACACCGTATGCCAACAATATAAAAAACGCAGCTGCAACAGCAAGCACTTTTGACAGCTTAGAATGCAAATCAACCTGCTTGCGCGCCACATTACCACCAAACCATGCGCCGACCGCCATCGCTAATAATATGATGGCTATTTGCTGACTCCAGATGATGGTCGAGCTGCCGAACCATGGCGCAAGCAAATGCACACCGAGGATTTCAATGACAAGCACCGAGAATCCGCCGAGCAGTGCGATCCACACGGTCATACTATTCTTGTGTTTTCTCAGCTTGAGGAATATCTACCTCTTGAATAGTGGCTGGGAAGACAGCTCCATCTAAAGAGCTAGCGAACACTTCCAGCATCGTGCCAACAGAACGACTTGGCTGATAGGTATAGTCGATGCCGTTGCGCACGATAATAACGGGCTTATCTAGATCGACAATCGCATCGTTTAGATAAAGCTTGACCCGCTCTACACTAGTCGAATCAATCGAGATGGTGTTCGAATCACGGTCGACGCTAACTTTAATATTTGCCAGTTCCCCTTCAAAAGAATCCGACTTGACGGGATGAACCCAGAACACACGGCTTTGCTGCGGCCATGGGATTTCAAATTCAAAGCTTAAAGGATAGGGATTGGTGCGTGCTTGAATCGCACACCAAGTAGCGGCATCATTCGCCGAGGCCATTACTGTATTGGCAACTAATTCTAAGTTTTTGTTACCTACGATTTTACCCGTGACATCTGTGGTACTCGTTACTCCGGCGAACAGGTGAGGCATGACCGCGCCCCACTGCGCTGCGATTACTGAACCAAGTTCGTCGGTTCCTACCATGAACAAGCGCATACGATCGAGGTGGTAAGACTTTGACGCCTCGCTGACAGGAATAATAAGACTGATCAGCGTCTCCATTGTTAAGGCCAAGTCTTCCGACAGTGAGGATATGTCTGGCGCTAGAATAATCATACTCTCGAGGACTTCGGCTGGCAAAGATTCAATTACCGACGCGGCCTTGACGCCAAGCAAGACTACGCAAGGGTAACTCGATTTTTTCGGATTGTACTTTTTCGGCAACCAAACGCTGTATGGAGCACGTGC
>JAQWRF010000076.1 GCA_029243845.1 Planctomycetota bacterium
TGCCTCATCGCGATGATTCCACCGACCCCATTAATCGCGCATCCTTTTTGGCCTTCTATTTACCGCTGGCTGTAACTCCGTTGATGACTTTGTGCATTCAACCTGCGGGCGCTGCCGGCATGAGTCGCATGCCTGATGTGAGCAACTCGCTTGCGGCGTGGACCGTGGTCCATGCTTTAGTGTTTCTAGCACGCTCAACTGGTTTTGCCTTTAACGAAGTAGTCGTTGCACAAACCGGCCGTCCTCATTCTAGGAAAATACTTAATCGTTTTTGTTTCTTCTTAGCGGTCGGTACTTCGTCATTCATGGCGTTGATTGCCCTCACCCCTCTCGCTGATATTATTCTCAACCGAGTGTTTCATCTAGAAAGCGAGCTGGCCGCAGTTTGCAAAGGCGGTTTATTAATCGGCGTGATGATGCCGGCTTACCAAGCGTATCAATCTTTGTATCAAGGGCGGCTCGTAGCCGCCAAACGCACAAAAGGCATCATCGAAGCCGTGGCGATTTATGTTGTGCTGTCATTAATCGGATTAATGCTTGGCACTTACCACTCAACAATGACCGGTATCTACTGGGCGATGCTCATTTTCGTTGGCGCAGGTATTTGCCAAACCGTATGGCTTGGCATTCGCGCGGCGCAACTACCTAAGACTGAAGCTTCTTTTCAAGCTTAGCCCACGAATCACGCATTGCGACTGTACGGTTAAACACTAAGTTGTCTGGTGTCGAAGTGGCATCGTGTACAAAGTAACCGGCGCGCTCGAACTGCACAGCATCATCAAACATTTCAGCGAGTGCTGGCTCAACTTTTGCGGTAATGACTTCGCAGGAGTCCGGATTGATATTGGCCAAGTAATCACCACCCTCTTCGGGGTTTGCCTCATTAAACAGATGGTCATACAAGCGCACTGTGGCATCAACGGCATGCGCTGCGGAAACCCAGTGAATGGTACCTTTCACTTTACGTTTATCGGCACTGTCGCCGCCTTTAGTTTCAGGGTCATAAGTGCAATGCACTTCGATCACTTCACCGTGTTCATCTTTAACGAAGTCTGTGCAAGTCAAATAGTAAGCGTACTTAAAACGAACTTCGGCACCCGGCTTTAATCGGAAATACTTACGCGGAGCTTCTTCCTTAAAGTCGTCGCGCTCAATGTAAAGTTCGCCGCCAAAGGCGACCTCGCGCGTGCCCATAGCCTCATCGCCAGGATGATTTTTTGCATTAAGCATTTCAACATGACCCTCTGGCCAGTTAGTGATGACAACCTTTAATGGTTGCTGCACCGCCATACGGCGCTCGGCACTGTCGTTCAAATGGTCGCGCAATATCGATTGCAGCAATGCAAAGTCAACCGTACCTTCAGTCTTCTTGATGCCGATTAAACTACAAAACGCGCGCAAAGCAGCAGCTGGATATCCGCGGCGACGCATGCCGCTGATGGTTGGCATACGTGGGTCGTCCCAACCGTCTACGAAGCCATTGTCGACTATGGTTTTCAGCTTACGTTTTGAAGTTAAAGTATAACTTATATTCAAGCGAGCGAATTCAATTTGTCGCGGAGTTGATGTTACCGGTAGGTGCGCTAATAACCATTCATAAAGCGGACGATGGTTTTCGAATTCCATCGTGCATAAAGAATGCGTGATGCCTTCGATGGCATCAGACTGTCCATGCGCAAAATCGTACATCGGGTACACGCACCACTTATCGCCAGTACGCGGATGTGATTGATGTTGAATGCGATAAATAGCGGGGTCGCGCAAATTTATGTTCGGCGATGCCATGTCAATCTTGGCGCGCAAAATCATTGCGCCTTCTGCGGCTTCGCCGGCGCGCATTTTATGAAACAATTCTAAGCTTTCGGAAGCAGGACGATTGCGGAAAGGGCTATTGGTGCCCGCTTCTGTTAACGAACCACGACCGGCACGCATTTCGTCTGGCGATTGCTCGTCAATATAAGCGTCGCCGTTTTCAATTAAATGCACCGCCCAAGCAAACAACTGCTCAAAGTGATCCGAAGCGTAAAACAAGTTTTCTCCCCAGTCAAAACCAAGCCACAAGATGTCTTCTTTAATCGCATCAACATACTTTTGCTCTTCTTTAGAGGGGTTTGTGTCGTCGAATCGCAAATGACACTTCCCGCCAAATTCGTCAATAATACCAAAGTCAACGCAAATCGCTTTTGCGTGGCCGATATGTAAAAAACCATTTGGCTCTGGCGGGAAGCGCGTAACGATGGAATCGTGCTTACCGGAGGCGAGGTCGTCGGCCACAATACTGCGGACGAAATCGTATTTTGTATCTTGCTCTGTCATGGGTGTCTCTATTCAGCTTGGCCGATAGGATACAACATCTGCCCTACCAAGTAATAGTTGCCATAACTTCTGGCTGCGACATGCCAGTTTGATACCATGCTTTTGCCAAATCTAAACCAGTGTCTGCTAAAAACGGTAGCGACCCATTATTTGCCAAGAACAAAAACTGGATATACTCCCATGAAGTTGTTTGGTAAATCAAGCGAATCTTGCCACTGGCTGCTCCACTCGGTGGATTGAGCGTAATGTCATCGTAATGATTGTAAATACCGCCGGCCCCTGGGTTGCCATACAGCGTTGCGGGCATCGGCAAACAATTGCGCGTATTCGCCGAATCGTAACTATATCCATAAGGTGGGATACGATTATCTTCAAGCACGATGTTGTTGAAGATAAAATGCAACGTCGGCGCAACTGTTCCGGCGGGCTGTGATGCCAGGTTGCCTAATGTTTGTAACACCGAAGAGTTAGTAGTATCGTAAGCTAGAGGAATGCTCGGATCCGTGCCGATATTAACCAACTGCTCCGCCCACTCTTGAGTCATGCCGCCCTCGACATGCCAAAGCTTAGAATTGGGATCATGCGGGTCGAGCAATGTTTTCACGCTTAAGTTGCGTCCAGCAACTTGCACTTGCTTATTGCCATAACGCCCATCTTCGCGCAGAAGATTGCCGGACGCGTCATACCAGCGTGTATTCAGCCACATGCGACGTCCTTCAGGGTAACCAGTGAAGAGTTTATGGCCTGTCAAATTGTAAATGCGCAGATTATTTCCGGTGAGTTCAAGATTGGCCGACCGCTGCAGCATCAAACGCGCGCGCTCTTCACCATCTTCAATACCACGTTCGTCAAAAGCGCTCAAGCCACCGCCAAGCATCAGCTTGCCCTTGGCATCAAGATTCAAAATCATCTTACCCACCGTGGTGTTAGCGCCGGTTAAATCATGAGTCGGCACATCCAGGCGCAGCGGCGCAGTGAAATACGATGAGCCCTTGCCCACCGCGGGCTGCATATGGCAGGATTGACAAGTGTAATAGCGAGTGGTGCCGTCCTCGTAATCTCCGCCGGTATTAGCTTGAATAGCCGCCTGGTACACAGACTCGAGAATGCCGCCTTGCAACTCATTTGGCAAGGATGGGTAATCGCTAACTTTGTAATCAGCCAGACTACTCGACATGTGTTCAGAAAATGTGCGCTCGGTTACGCCGTATGAATGCGGCTTATTCAAAAACGCCGCTTTCGATGTCAAAGGTCCGCCCAGAGTTCCGTCGAAGTTACCGGGAGGCAACGGATTGAGGGAGCCGTTGTTATGCGCAAGGTCTCCTACTACTGGATTGGAGACATCGTGACATGT
>JAQWRF010000105.1 GCA_029243845.1 Planctomycetota bacterium
ACTGCGACCGAGAATTACGCTACGCTTTCGAATTGGCTGGTGCCGAAGTAACCGAAATTCACATTCGCGAACTAACAAAGACTCCGGAGCTGATTAGAGGATGCGATGTGTTTGCAATCCCCGGAGGTTTCACTTACGGCGACGACCTTGGCGCAGGACGTGTACTCGGCCTCGAAGTCGAGAAATTCTTATCCGAAGAATTACATGCTCTGCATGAACGCGGCGGCTCCATCTTCGGTGTATGCAATGGCTTTCAAGTTTTAGTTAAAGCGGGCTTATTGCCGCAAGTCGACGGAGTCAATGTCTCCCTCACATGGAACACCTCGCATCGCTTCGAAGCGCGTTGGTCGCGTATGATCGTTGAAGAATCTATGTCACATGTTTTGCCTGCCGGCAGTGTATTACCCGCGCCCTCTGCACACGCAGAAGGCCAGATAGTCCTCGCCCGCGGAGCAACGGATGTAGCGGCACTCGAAGCCGCCAACGCCATCGCTCTGCGTTACTGTGACCGCGACGGCAACATCACTGATCAGTGGCCGGATTGCCCTTCAGGTTCAATTGGCGCGATTGCCGGACTCGTTTCGTCATCGGGGCGGATTGTGGGGCTGATGCCACACCCGGAACGCAATCTGTCGGTGTTACACACTCCAGACCGCGGAAACGGCGCTTGGGGCGATGGCAGCGAGGGCTTATCCTTCTTTAAGGGCTTATTGGCGCCATATTTAGCCAAGAGCAAAGTCTAGAAAGTTTTTCTAAAGTGAAGGTGATTGCGGCCGCAAATGGGGCGTGCAATCACCTTCTCAGCGTTTAAGTATGCAGCTGTTCACATTTGAGCATGCCTTGCGAAATCAATGGTCTTCAGAGTCCCCTGCGACTCCTGAGGATTTATGTGATTATGAAAGCGCGTGGAAGGAATGCTTGCAAAACAAATTTCTTGGCGCAACAGAACATGAAATGATGCGTGTGATTGCACATTCACCGTGCGTGATTGTTTCTGATTTCCATCCCCTTAAAAGATCGCGTCAAGATTTTTCTACCGTTGTCAGTAATATGAACGACAAGCAAAATGTGCTTGTCGTTTTAGAACTGCTAAAGAGTGGTACTTCAATCGTCAAAGGCCAGAGTGTTTGCGAGAATGTCGTACTCGAAAATGGCATGTGTCTTATCGACAGTTATCCGCTGTTGTTCGATGATCAGCATTGCGCGAAGTATGAGACTATCGGCGTATGCGCGGACGGCAATGCCTACGAACGTGATGCGCATTGTGCGAGGGTTATTGATTCGATTCACCAAGAGCATCCACGTAAAAAGATTGCCCTGCATTTTGGTGACTGGCATTTAGCTGACAATCATTTGCCACGTTTGCTAAAAGACATCGGCCTTGAGGTCACGGCAATTCACCTTTCACCGCAACCCTTGTGGGATCGACTCATCAAGCGTGACTTTGATGAGGTGCTACAGTTTGGCCCACACAAATGGGCATGGATGCGCACCCCGCCCTTAGCGCATGCCGCGGCGTTTCTACTCGACTTCACTGTTTTCAATGAAGACGATTATGCCGAAGAATTGGCATACTTAATTGAAATGGCCGCCGACAATTTGGCGACTAGCATGAATTTAGAACTGCCGCAGTCGGCTTTCGAAGTAATGTGTGGCGATGACTGGCATAGCTTTTGGTCGAGCTTAGATAAGCATCACCAACAACAATACACTGACGAGCCGCGGACTGTTGTGTTCCACCCACGCTTACCACTGATGTGGATTCCTGCTGAGGTCGATGCAAATATGATTATTCAAGCTGCCGCGCATTTGATTTATTGCGAGCACTTCATGACCAAGGGTGGGTTTTGCGACTCCTTTCGCGCTGCGACCTTGCGCCATTTATGCAATATCACGCTAAACCCCTTCTTCAAATTACACCGAACAGAGCCGTTGTGTGAGCAGCAATGGGTGGAACGCAGTGCCTTCGAGCATGCTCGGCTATTAAAATCGCAGCATCGTGGCCTAGCTACCCATCTTTTTGACAGTTTCAAACATCCGCAACTTTGGGACTACGAATTGCAGTTGCTTCGCGATACAATCGAGGTAGCCTAAACT
Source organism: Planctomycetota bacterium (assembly GCA_029243845.1). Taxonomy (GTDB): domain Bacteria; phylum Planctomycetota; class UBA1135; order UBA1135; family UBA1135; genus JAPKEZ01. The sequence goes on from JAQWRF010000105.1 coordinate 2,098, forward strand.
GGCTCTACCTCGAATGAAAATCACTCGCTACTTAGTTATTCCTGCCCTACTACTCGCTTCGTGTGCTGGGCCGCTCGTTATCGTTGGCATTGGGGCTGTTGCCGGAGTATGGACAGCCGATGAATTCCGCAACGACTCTGGCGAAATATTGCTCAATGCTACACCGCAAGATGCCTTTGCAGTCTGTCAAGCAACAATCAATTCCCGAGAAGGTATTAGCGACCTAGTTGTCACGAACGGCTCACTGCGCATCGAGTTTAAAGAAGAGCAAGTTCACTACTCGGTGATGGTAATGCTTATGCCGCAAAATCACGACTTCTGTACAGTACGCGTACTGGCCGCTGAATTTGGCATGCGCGGACGCGCGGAGTTAGCGCAGATTCTTGCTGAAGAAATTGCTTCAGCGCTCTAGTAAATAATTTACTTACAATCCACACACAGCCCTTCTAGGCGCAGTGTGTGGTTTTGCAATTTAAAGGAGTGGCGCGCGGCGACTTCATCTTGTATACGCTCGATATCGTGCGACACAAATTCAATAATCTTACGGCAAGCCACACAAATCATATGATCGTGATGGTCGTCACTGCTGAGCTGCTTTTCATAGAGCACCGTGCCTTTGCCATCGTTCATCGTAGCTAAAAAATCTGCCTGGGCGAGCAAAGCCAATGTGCGATAGACCGTTGCTCGCGAAGCATCGGCATCGTCTTCTAAAACCCAAACATACATTTCGTCGGCAGTGAAATGCTCGGGACTACTCCAGGCAATACGCAAAATATCGCGGCGCGGATTAGTAACCCGCAGCCCTTTAGTGCGCAAGAAAGATTCGAACGCAACGGCGACTTCTTCGTACTTAATAATTCACCCCGCCTGCTAATTCAGATGCTAAACCAATATCCGTACGCATCTGCTTGCCATCGAACTGAATTTTATCAGCAGCGGCGTAGGCTTTTTTGCGTGCGTCAGAGATGTCGTCACCAAGAGCCGTGACAGCCAAGACACGGCCACCACTAGTGACCAATTGGCCATCAACTATTTTGGTGCCGGCGTGAAATACCTGTAATGCATCAGACTGCTCGATATCTTCTATACCGCTAATCGGCAAGCCTTTGACGTAATCACCTGGATATCCAGGAGCAGCCAAGATTACGGTACAAGCAGGCTGTGTTGTCCATTCAGGGGCCTCAAGCTCAGCGAGAGTCGAATCCGCACATGACTTTAGGTAAGGCACAATGTCGCTGACGAGGCGCATCATCAAGACCTGGGTCTCGGGGTCTCCAAAGCGCACGTTATATTCAAGAACTTTTGGGCCGCCGGCAGTCATCATAATACCTGCAAACAAGATGCC
>JAQWRF010000109.1 GCA_029243845.1 Planctomycetota bacterium
TGAAGATTTCTTCAAGACAAATCCATCCAACTGTTCGGTCTGTAATTTAGCTATCGTGCTTCGCGAGAAACTGAGCATCGCCGAAGTAAAGTTTTCTCCTTTGGAAGGCGCGATTAACTGGAGATCGGAATCCGTTTCGACAATTCGAATAGCGGGACGCGGAGTACCCATGCCAATTCCGACTTCAGGACAGACAGGAACAAATTCAATCCACGGCGCTAGTTCATCAGAAACGAATCGGCTGCGTGCGTGTCCGCCATCATAGCGCACAAGATCTCCGAGCAAACATTGGGAAACTCCCAAACGAATTGGGCGGTCAAAGGATTGCCAGCTGTATGAAGGAAACATCGTTTTATTTAGCCTCTAGGGGTAATGCGGTTGTTTTTAGTTTGAAGAAACAAGCGAAGATGCCAATTGATGAACTTCGTGGAGTGAGGCATTGTGTTTTTCCAGGAAACTGTGACTGGTGGATGAAGACTGCAAGGCCGGGCCACCAACAACGAACCGGACGCCTTTCTCTTGAAGAGTGTTATAGAGATTCTCCAGTGCCACGTTGATTGCGTACATGTCTGATTGATGCACGACGCTCACCCAGACCAATTTAGCATCAAATTCTTCAGCAATCTCAAGCATGCTCGTTATAGGCGTATTTCCCCCCAAGTTCATTGTTCGCATACCGGTGCTTAAAATAACAGTTTCCGCTAGCAGACTTGAGAGATAAGAAGAGTCTGGTGCTAACGTACCACCAATAGCAATGGGCATATCACCGACTGCAGGCAGGTAAAGCTGCAGCTGTGACAAAGCCTTAGCGAAAGTCGTGGAATATAGATGCTCTGTAGAAATATATCTTGAATCATCTAAGCCCAGCTCACCTATCAGGCGAAACTCCGGCAGCAACGCCTCGAAAAGGGTTGGCAGGTCATGGCCATTTAGATAGAGCTGCAACAGCGAGTTACTTAGATGGGCACTATCACCCGCTTTAAGGATATCCACTAATTCGCTTTGATTAATACCCGACTCAGTGCCCTCAGAACCGCCAAGCCCAAGTGCGGATGGATCGACAATCGTGCGTTTGTGGGCTCGGATGAATTTAATCGCATCAGAGAAGGATATCCTGCGATGTCCACCAGATGTAATGTGTACCGGTAATTGCCCCTGATCAATCCAGCGCTTCATTGATGATTCACTTACACCTATCGCCAAAGCAAGAGATTTAGGTGAAAGTTGGAATTGCGATGGTCTATTCATGAGATTAGCTGAATTGGAAACATGGTACGTATCCTACCCAATTTGAATGTTTATTTACAATAAAACGTTCAAATATTAAAATTAATTGAAAATAAAGCCACATGTGGACGTTTTGGACGTTATTATGGTAGAGCGCTTCCTAGTGCGCATACAACAATGATTACAACACTTACCCTTTTTGCTGTGCTTTCACAGCAACTCATCACCGATTTCAGCCCCGACTCACCGGTTAAGTGGACAACGGTTCACGACACTGTCATGGGAGGACGCTCTTCTGGGGAAATATCCAAAAGCTCAGCTGAAACGCTGCTCTTCGAGGGTAATGTCTCACTCGAGAACAATGGCGGATTCGTAAGCGCGCGGACGGCACGCCCCATTCAACCATTAACTCAAAGCGCTGGCATAGAAATTCGCGTCAAAGGATCCGGCCGCACTTACCAATTTTCGTGTAGCCACAAGGATATCCCCTTGCGTGGTGGTGGATACTGGCAATCATTCGACACGCTAGATTCAGAATGGGCAATCATTCAACTGCCGTGGGAGGACTTCAAAGCTACGAGCTTTGGCATGGACCTCTCACAATTACCTACCCTGAAAGCCGAAGATGTGAGCAGTCTGGCTATTTATCTTTATGATAAAAAATCGGGTCCATTCCGCCTAGAGATTGATTACATAAAGACATATCAGAACTCTCCAGACGCTTCGCCAGCCACTGTGGCAAATTATCTAGGCTCGCAACACCCTACCCTTCTTTCTCTCTTAGAAGCATGCGATTTAGACTCGGCTGTCGCTTCATTTGACACGGGCACTCTCTTTGCACCCACTGAAGAAGCGTTCGCTAAACTTCCCACTGAATTAGTAACCGCCCTTCTATTACCCGAGAACAAAGACAAACTGCAAAGCATCCTACTATCCCATGTGGCGGCAGAGTCAAAAACCGTCTTCAATTCGATCGGTGAAGCCCCTGTATCACTTTCCGGAAATACCATCGCTATTGACTGGGAAAATAACGAAAAAGATTTCATTAGCGTCGGATCTGGAAGGCTAGTTATAGGAGATATCCTCATCGGAGGCGTTGTAGTGCATGCTATCTCTGATGTGATCATACCCGAAAACTTCAGCCTCGACTCTGATGAGTCCATTCAAAGCATTGGCGCTTTCCTAAGCTCTACAATCTCCAAAGGCGTTCCTGTTTTCAACCGGGGCGACGTTCAGGAATGTGCCGATATCTATCAAAACTCGTTGGTCAAGCTGTCTGAATTTGATGGGTTAATTGTGCGCGATCGCAATAAAATTCTCGATTTACTTCTACAAAGAGTCAATGTTGACGCCCAAGAGGCTGCTTGGATGTATCGTAGAGAAATCGATAGACTCCTAAGAATCTACGGATAAAAACTGATTATCAAAAGACTGATATCCCGTCTTGCCCAAGACCGATATCAGTCAAGGGGTGCGGGGATTGACCGGACTAAAGCATCTAACTCAAGAGCCAAAGATGCGGAGTATCCTCTGTGGTGTGACCACAGAATTTCACCTGAGTTGTCGACAAGATTAACATAGGCATTTGACGCCTTGTTATTACCCAAAAAACTCATCACGTCGGTCGCAGATTCTCCGTAGAGTGTCACCACTGCACCCCAATCTTCTGACGGTATGCCGCTGCGCATTCCCGAGTCAATCGTCCCAGAAATCATCCGCGGGATCAAACCCGGAATCGTCGGCAATTCAATAAGGTTCACCGGAGTTTCTAACTGCAAAATGCCCAATATCCATCGATCACAATCGAATTGTGAATCTTGTTCGTAACCAACAAGAACGACGGTTGGGCGCGAGTTCGAAGACCAATAAGACGATGATATGTCAATCTCTTCACCATTCAAATCTTCTCCGGAGACCGCTGGGAACATTTTACCGGTGACAAGTCGCGTCTCTGGGTAAACTGTTGAGCACCTAGCCATGAGCCAAATAAATATAGACAGGCAAGAAGCAAATAACACGAAACGGCCGAGGGAAAATGGAGCTTTCATTATGACTATTCTAACTTATTCATTAAAGAATAGTGTCAAGCAATTCAAGCGTAGTTTTCGCATGCGCTCCTGCATCTTTAACATCAATGACGTCTAATATCACGCCCTCCTGGCTCGTGATATAAGAGATACGCGGCGCGAACCAGGCATCCGAGTCTTTCGCCAATCCGAGCTTTATGGCCAATTCCCTCTTAGAATCTGACAACAACAAGAAAGGTAAATCGTGCTTGGCGGCAAATTTATTATTAGTAGCGACACTGTCATAGGAAACGCCAAACACTTTGACACCTAGAGCGCTGTACTTTGCGAATTCATCACGGAATCCGATACTCTCTTTAGTTCAGCCTGGAGTCGCAGCTTTGGGATAAAACCAAACCACACTCGGCTGCCCCAACAAATCGCCTTTAGTCACGTTGATACCCGTATGCGAAGAAAGCTCAAACTCTGGGAAGGGGTCTCCTTTCTTTACTAACATATCAGGCATGCCGCAGCCAAAGAGTAAACTGAACAGGGATATAAGGTGCGTCTTTACTTTCATCGCATGTAGTATACAAGACAAGGCGTTAGTCCCTTCCTGGCGATGCCCACATGTTTACCAGCTTCCCTCATTCACAGAACGTTAATACGAATGGTATTTGAGTCTCTAAGCACTCCGTTATCATCGCATTGCATTTCTAAATAAAATGTTCGTCCCGAAGCTGCGCCATTAGGCATACGCTTAGAGTCTTGACCTCTATTGCCATTAGTCGTACCAGCGCCGAAGAGACGGGGGCGATCATGAGGGGAAGAGTAAATCGCCTTCCAAGCATCTATCAGTGGACTGGTATCGATTAGAGAATAGACAATTCTGTAACGGCTATTCGGGGGAGCCTGACTCCATGCCAAGTGCAGTGAGTCACCTGGATATAGGTCAAGGGCATTCGCCGAAAGCTGTATAGTGTCATGACTAATATAAGTAGATTCTGCATATTGCGCTGCTTGCAAGCATGCTGCAAAATCCGGTCGACCATAGCCCACATCGATGTCCTCTCCGGGAGCCATCAAATCAACGCAATTGAGGTACATCATCTGTTCGATTTGCTCAGCTGTGGAATTTGGGCTAACTATCATCATCATCGATAATATCCCTGCAACAATCGGGGTAGCAAAGGATGTGCCAGACCAATAACGATAACCACCATTATCGCTAGGGACATACACACTGCCACCAGGGGCAGCGACATCGACCCACTCTCCATTAACCGAAAACGTGGTCTTTAAATCATTGCCTTCTGTCGCGCCGACGTAAATCACATCTGCAGCATCGTGCCCTGTAACAGTATTCCCATAATTACCCGTGGCCCACAGAAGCAAGGAATCCTGAGATCGAAGGTAGTACCCAAGGGTTTTAACGCTTGAATGCATACCACCATGCCAACTCATCGAAACCACTCTGGCTCCATTATCGCATGCCCATGTAGCGCCATCGACCAGAGCACTCATGAGTGCCTGATTATTCGAGTTTGTGGCACGAACTGGCATGAGACTTATGTCCCATGCGATGCCCGTTGCGCCTAATAAATTATTACCTACCGCGCCAATCAATCCAATTGTCGCAGTCCCATGATCGGCTTGCGTTGGGGACATGTCACCACCATTTATCTGTTCAACGCCACTAGAGGAGTTATATCCCGGGATTAAATTATCGACTAAGTCAGGGTGGTTAATGTCTAGGCCTACATCCACTGTGGTAACAATAAATGCACTGTCACCGGTAGTTATATCCCAAGCATCTGGGGAATTCAAAACAGGATGGTGCCATTGCAAATTATAGTCCACATCATTCGGTACGGTAGAACATGTACGAACCATGACATCATTCACAACATATTCAAAGAGACCCGTCGACTGCAACTCAACGATCAAATCTTCTTCATAAATCCCTTCAGGAACTTTAATAACGAATTCATCGGTCTGCTCTATATGCTTTAATAATTCATAAGCTCTAACAGCCTGAAGCATCGAATCGCGAGTCTCGAGTGTCTGGAGAGGCCGAGCTATTAAACGCCCGGTGTGCAATTCAACAATCCCATCATCAGGGACGGCGCCAGACTGAAGCGAGGCAAAAGCGAGAATAATCGAAACTAGCATCTAGTTAGGGTACCACCGGAATACGCTTATGGGGGCGGGGATAGCCGTTTATTCAGTCAAGACTGCGGCGCGCTCAGACAATCGCGTCAAGGCTAAGGAATCACTAGATAGAGAAAGAATAAAAGCAACAACTGCATTCACATGGGTTCTAGTGGTATAGCCATAACCCGCATTGTCACGATTGGGTTGATAGTAAAAACTGCCGTCCGTGCAGTGCGACATGGTGAACCACCAATGGTTGGACTCCATCAACTTACGGAACGCCTGCTCATCACAATAGGCACCCACGGCACCCAAGGCCATCCCCATAATCGGCGAGGCATGTGTGTCAGGAAAGCTCTCTGGATGTTCGCCGATTATTTGTGCATACTTCGATGCTTTCCCTGCATGTTCCTTAAAGGGACTCATAGCGAAAGCTATAGCCGTGGCGCCGGTGCGACCCATATCCGCCCAGTTTTCATCGCCGGCCGATTCGTCGGCATACCAAACGTAGAAGTTTTTTCCGCTACCGCGCTCAAGGAAATCATATGCCGCCATATGCCGTTCGCGGTCAACTTCGATCCCGCAGCGACTCATCAATGAGAATGCCAAAGCACCTTGAGCCGTTAACATTGCAATCGGACCATAGCCTTCGAAGCCTGGGTTATGTCCCCAACCACCATAGGCCTTCGACTCATCTTTGGGGTAGGAGCCAGGATGAGATTCCTTCGCTTTTGGATTAATCTGCTTCATACTTGTATATTGAGTATAAATCAAATATTCGTATATCTGCTGAAGCTCTTCAATAACCCACTTATCTTCTGTTTGCAAATAGTACTCGCTGAGCACAATAGCAGCCGCCATGTAGCGCCAGTTAATGAGAGAAGATTCATCCTGCTTATTCGTACTCGTAGTCTTAGCGTGAAATTTAACGTTTTTTAGCACTGCGTTTTTATGAGATTTTTTATCACTCGACATCAATGCAAGAGCGGCGAAGATGTCATAAGACGGGATCCCCCACGACCCGTCTTTCTGCTGAAGCGAGGTGAGAGAGTCGAGCAATTCTTTCAACACTTTTCTTGAAACATCTTCTTCAAAAAATTCTCCGTACTTAGTCCCTATATTCAATTTGACACTTTTGCTTTTACCTTTACGGAAAACAGTCACTTCCAATTTGCCATCCCCTGCCGTCGATTGTGCATGACGCAAAACTTTTGCGAAATCGAGTATCGGTCCCTCTGGGCCAAACACTTCCATGCCATATCCATTACGGTGAGGTGTCGTAAAAAGTTCTCCTCCTGCTCCAGTAATAAAATCGCCTTCCTTTATTTTGCCGAAAGCAGGGGATTTAGGAAAGACATAGCGCACAAGTAGCGAGGTCGGCACATCTTCAATGAGCTCCACGCGAATACCGGTAATCCCACAATTATAAAACCATCCGGGAACATCCTTGTCGGGGCCGCTCTCCACCTTTTGATTCCATGGAGAGCCACCA
>JAQWRF010000111.1 GCA_029243845.1 Planctomycetota bacterium
GACGACTTCAATCCGCAACAACTCAGCGCCAGCACCACTAGTTTTCCTGAAGTGGTCATGCCATCGATCGGCCTAATCATCGTGGCATTAATTTGCGGATGGCTACTTAAACGCAAACAAGTGTCGTTGCTAAAAGTAACCATCGGAGGGTTCAGTGCATTGTTAGCATTAATCGCAGTTGCCTATAACGTGCCAACGATGGGCTTGCCAGAAAACCTGTGGCCATCATCCACGCAATGGACGTGGCTATTAATGACCTACGCCTTCGCTGCTAGCGTGATGCCGGTATGGTTATTGCTTCAAGCTAGAGATTTCTTAAACTCGCTGCTGCTAGTGCTCGGTTTGATTTTGATGTACTGCGGATTCTTTCTGCAAAGCCCAAGCTTCGATGCTCCTGCTTTCAATAGCAACCCCATTGGCGCGCCACCGATTCTGCCTTTTGTGTTTATCACAATCGCCTGCGGTGCAGCAAGCGGTTTTCATTCTTTGGTCGCCAGCGGTACTTCGGCGCGACAGTTAGATAACGAAATGCATGCGCAGCCCATTGGTTATGGCGGCATGATCGCCGAATCGCTGCTGGGCCTAATCGCAGTTCTAGCTTGCACAACAACTCTCGGTAGCAGTACGGCTTGGGCAAAGCTTTACGTTAATTGGTCCGCAGTGGCCGACAATTTAGCTGCAAAGCTTGGCGTGTTCATTCACGGCTCAGCATCGTTCATTGCGCACCTCGGCGTGCCACAAGAATTAGCTATTACATTAGTGGCAATGGTAGTCGTTTCGTTCGCATTAACCACCCTCGATTCAGCTACTCGTTTGTTACGCTTCAACCTTGAAGAACTCGGCATAAAAAATCGCTATATCGCGACTTTGACAGCCTGCACGTTTATCTGTTTTTTCGCTTTCTATAAAATAGATGGCAAGGCCGCTGGCCTCAGCCTATGGACGCTCTTCGGCGCTACTAATCAATTGATTGCTGGCCTGGCCTTGCTCACCGCAACGGCATACTTGCGCCAACGCAAACGCACGATTTGGCCACTAGCAATTCCGGCGGTATTCATGATTGCTATGACCATGTTTGGTTTAAGCGTTAAGCTAATGAACTTCGCCCAACAAGCACAGTGGTTGTTATTCGGCCTGGCGCTGGCCTTGATGTTTATTGGTGTTGCCGTTTCAATCACCACCTTCGGCGCAATACGTAAATCGCCAAATAGCTAAATCAACTCTTAACCGGGTAAGCGGCTACAACTTTCGCTCGCAGTTGTTCAAAGCTGCCATCAGCTATTGCTGCGCGGATGAGCTTCATTAAGTTGACTAAGTAATGCAAGTTGTGATGCGCCAACATTGCGGCAGCCACCATCTCGCTTTCTTTAAGAGCTGCTCGCAACATGCCGCGTGGCATCTTCGTCAAACAAGAGTCGCACTCGCAACCTTCCATTAGCGGTCGAGTGTCGTCGGCAAAACGTGCATTATGAATATGCATCATGCCTTCGTCCGTCATGAACGAACCATAACGGCCCGAGCGAGTAGGGTACACGCAATCGAAGATATCAATGCCACGCGCCACGGACTCGACCAAGTCAAGCGGAGTGCCAACACCCATCAAGTAGCGCACCTTGTCCTTGGGCAATAGGCTCGTCGAAAAGCGCACGCCATCCATCATTGCTTGGTGACCTTCACCTACAGAAACTCCGCCGACAGCGTAACCATCGAATTCGAGTTCAATCAACTTGCTTGCGCACTCTTGGCGTAAATCTTTAAACACACCTCCTTGTACGATGCCAAATTGCGCTTGGCCACTTCCGGCTCCGCCGCGTGCCTCGTGCATCTCGCGCTGTATCTTTGCCCAGTTAATGGTGCGCTTAATCGCCATCGCCACCGAATCGCGATCGCGCGGATCGGCAGGGCATTCGTCAAGTAACATTGCTACGTCAGGGCCTAAAGATTGTTGCACTTCAAAGGCGAGATAGGGAGTCCAGTCGACGTACGAACCGTCGACGGGATGGCGCATTTTCACACCTTTATCGGTTATCTTTGACGTCGCTAAAGAGAAGGCCTGGAAACCACCCGAGTCGGTGAGTATCGGTCCATCCCAAGCCATTGCTTTATGTAAGCCTCCAAGCTTGGCGATAAGTTCGGTGCCAGGTCGTGCGAATAAATGAAAACTATTGGCCAGCATCATCTCTACACCCATCGGCTTTAGAGTTTGCGGCCACGGCCCGCGCATAATGCCACGCGTCGCCACCGGCATAAACTGCGGAGTCGAAACATCGCCATGCGGCGTGTGCAAAGTACCAAGTCGTGGCGACGATGCCTCGCCTTGGTGTAAACTGAATTTGAAGCTCATTGATTAAACAGATTGGCCGTTAAAGATTCGACCTCAGCGCCAGGATAGTAGTGCTGCAAAATGGTCGCATAGTCTAAGCCTTGTTTCGCTTGGCGCATGGCGCC
>JAQWRF010000142.1 GCA_029243845.1 Planctomycetota bacterium
CGCAGGGTTTCCGGCGAAAAGGTAGTCATGGAAAACGTCATTGGCGACGTTGATGGCTGCAATGTGCTGATTACCGACGATATGATTTCTACGGCCGGCACAATCACCGAAGCCGCGCGTATTTTGCAAGAAAAAGGGGCACAGCGCATCATTATCGCGGCTACTCATGCCGTGTTCTGTGGGCCGGCGATTGAAAGACTTCAGAATTCATGTGCCGAAACGGTGCTGGTATCGAATACAATACCCCTCCTTGGCGAGCTACCTTCCAATCTAAAGATTGTTTCGGTGGCGCCGCTACTAGCCCGCGCTATAACGAGAATTCACCGAGAAGAGTCTGTTAGCGCGTTGTTTTCCGAGTAATTTTGCTCATAATAGTTAACCACTAAGAACCATGGAAATCTTTAAATTAGATACAGAAGAGCGTACCGCATTCGGTACGAAAAATGCCAAGCTCCTGCGCGCTGCAAGACGCTACCCAGCTACTTTAGTAGGTGAGGGCAAAGAAACAGTACATTTCAGCGTTTCAGCCGACGATTTCGACTTTACTACTCGCAAAAACGCGCGTAGTTTCGAGTTGACGATTGGTGGCAAAGCTGAAAAAGCGGCCATCCAGGCAGCGAATTTCGATTTTTTAGGCGATAATATTTATCAGCTTGACTTCATTCGTGACTCTAGTGGCGATCTAGCTATTGCTCGAGCCACAAAGTTTGGCGATAAGGGCTACGAAATCAAGGAAGATTAGTCATTGGCGTTTTTTCGCCGCTAGGTTATGATTTCCGACCCTCAAGACGATGATGGGCCTATTGAAGAATCGCAAGATTCTGGGCATCGCATTTTGTTGGGCCTCGGCAATCCTGGCGCCGAATACGTTTCGACTCCGCACAACGTCGGTTTCGAAGCACTTGATCTTTACGCTACACGTCTGCAACTTCAATTCGAGTTGCAACCTCAGTTGTCGTCCGCAATTGTTGAAGTCCCCGATTCTAAAATCGTGTTGGTTAAACCAACTACTTTCATGAATCTTTCGGGGGTCGCTTTACGCAAATTGTGGCAGCACTATGGCATCGAATCTGCTCATCAGATTATGGTGTTGTGCGACGATTTTCACTTGCCACTCGGCGGCATTCGCATTCGAGAGGCGGGGGCAACCGGCGGCCATAACGGCTTGGCTTCTATCGAAGACGCGCTCGGCTGCAGTGAATACCCACGCATGCGATTGGGTATCGGGGGTCCTGGCGACAACAGCGTTAAACATGTTCTTTCAAAATTTTCTTCGACTGACAAAAAAATCGTAGATGACTTGCTCATCGACGCTTCTTGCGCAGCCGAAGACTGGGCTGCTGGTAAATCTATTATAGATTTACAGGCTCAATTCAACCGCCGCAAGCCGCAGGCGGGTTCTTAGTGCGATAATGCACAGCAAACTGGTAGGACCAGAAAGGCACAAAAATGACTAACAAAATTCACACATACCAAGCCGTGTTCTTGCTCGACAACGAGGAAGTTCGCAAAGGCTTTAATCAAGCTAAAGATTGGGTGCAAGCCTGTCTTGAGAAGCACAACGTCGATGTAAAAGTATTACGCCTATGGGGCGAGCGTGCTTTGGCTTACCCAATTGGTTCTCGCCAACGCGCGACTTACCTTTTAGGTTGGGTAGAGGCTTCTGGCGAAGCTGTTAACGAAGCTAAGCGCGAAATGTACTTGGTTGGCCCAGCTTTCCGCATCATGTTTTTGCGTGCTGACGAAATCCCTGCCGAAGAAATGGCATTTGGTATCGAGGCTATCGACGATTCAGCTGTTGAGGTCCCAGACGAGATAGAAGAGTTTGAAATGATCGAAGAAGATGTGGCTGAAGAAGCTGCCGAATCAAAGACCGAAGAAAAGACCGAAGAAAATATCGATGAGCAGGCTGGCGAAAAAGCCGCTGATTCATCTGACGAGTCAGAGGCTGTTGCCGCTGGCGAAGAGAACAAGGAGAATTAATCATGTCATCCAAAAAAGACCGTATGTTCGACTTCAAAAATGTTGAAGAGCTTCAAACATTCATCACTCCATTAGGCAAGATTATGCCTGCTAAGCGTACTGGTTTGTCAGGCCGCGAGCAGCGTCGCCTAAAGACAGCTGTGAAAATGGCACGTCAACTAGCACTTCTATCCTACGGAGTTCAATAATGAAGACGAAACTAATCCTTAGTGTCGACGACGCAACATTGGGCCACACTGGCGATGTTGTTGAAGTAGCGTCTGGTTACGCGCGTAACTATCTGGTCCCACGTGGCCTGGCATTGCCGTATAGCGATGACGCTATCCGCCGTCTTGAAAAGCACCGCGTTGCTGCCGAGAAAGTTCGTGTCGAGCAATTGTCAGATATGCAGTCTTTGGCTGATAGGCTGGCTTCACTCGAGCTCAGCTTTACCGAGAAAGTGTCTTCTGCAGGTCACCTATATGGTGCTGTTACCGCAAAGCGCATTTCTGAGGCCTTAGGCGAGCAAGGTGTCGACATCTCCGAGAGCAATGTGCGTTTAGGCGAGCCTATACGCGTTGTCGGCGAATTTGAGGTACCTATCCACGTGCATTCTGACTTGAATGCTGCCGTTAAGGTGTGGGTTGTAGGGCAAGAAGTCGCTGAGCCTGAAGTT
>JAQWRF010000169.1 GCA_029243845.1 Planctomycetota bacterium
CGGTAAAAGAAGTACAGCAAATAACGCGCAATCCCCATCGGGAAAACTGCATTAGTCGCCAGTTTCAAGCGCGACGCACCGAGCGCATCAAGCGATTGCAGCGGGCGGCTTGGCAAGTTCTCTACGACTTCGCCGCCAAGCCGTCCGAGAATGCCGGCGTTGTGAATGGCTAGAGCCAATATTGCTGGCCATGCGGTTGCGCCGAATATTGCGAGTAGCAAAAATGCTAAAACGTATTCTGGTATTGCACGCAGCACGATACAAATCATTCTGATTACCGGCGAGAAGCGACTTGGCTGTAATCCGCCAATAGTACGCGCCGCGCCGAAGGAGAGTAACAGGCCGCTCGCCCCCGCTATGAATATTGCTACTACCGAAATAGCGAAGGTGGCGAACAATGCTTTATAGCCATAAGCGCTCATCTGTTCGCCTAACCATGCACCGAAACCATTGGGTGCATCGGGTACTGCGTCTTTAGTCCAGAAACGGTTCCAGTTTTTAACACGCTGCTCAGTAAATAAATCAGCGAAGGTAATGTCAGAGAACATCCATGCCCAAGCTGTAGCGATGGCAGCTAGCACAATGGTGAGGCGCACTAGTTTACTGCGCTGACGGCGCTGCCACAGTTGCTCTACGGCTTGCTCACGACTCATGCGACGAACCTCCGGCGAAGTTGCATACTGTAGTATTCGACTACCACTACCATTGCCAATAATACGTATAAATACGCCCACACCTTTGCGTAATTTAAGTTGTCGAACTCTAGCTTAATGTAATAACCCAAGGTGGGAAAACCGAAGAATCCTAAAATAGCTGATGAGCGCAACGCGCATTCGAAACGATAAAAAGCGTATGACAGGATATCAGGGATAGCTTGAGGCAGTCGTCCGAAAAAGAACTTTTGCCAGCGTGAGGCACCAATGGAGTTTAACGCATTTTCAGCTTTTAGTGATGACTCATCAATAATGTCGGAGAACACCTTGGCAAGCGTACCGGCATATGGAATTGCTATGGCAATGACTGCAGATATCGGAGACAGCCCCATAGCGGATAAAAGCAATACCGCCCATAGTAGTTCGTGCACGGAGCGCATTAAAGCAATGAACGAGCGAACCACCCACCGCAGGACATGGCAAGTTATTCCGCATCCAGACCAAAAGCTGCTGCTAGCAATAACACTCAGCGGCAGAGCCAAAGCAAAAGCCAAGGTGATTGCAGCCACAGCGTATTTCACCGTAACTAGCAAAGCCATCAGGATGTTTTGGGTGTTTGCTTCGGGGCCTAGAGCCGCGGCAGCAAACTGCTGCACAATCTCTATACCGTTGCCACGCGGGAAAAGCTCTCTCACCGAAATGCCTAAATACAAATATGCGGCCAATGAAGCAATGGCAATACTAAGCAAAATCCGAGCGCGATTAGACATAGGCGCCGTCGCTAACAATACGTCCGCCTTCGAGTCTCACGATGCGCGGGAAAAATTCGCTAGCCAACGCCTCGTCATGCAAAGACACGACGAAAGTCCAGTTCTCTTCATGGGCCGTTGCGTGTAGCACTTCGATTATTTTGCGCGCACGGCTCGCATCTAAAGACGCCACCGGTTCGTCAGCCAATAACATTTGCGGTTCTTGGTAAAGAGCTCTCGCTAAAGCCACGCGCTGCTGCTCGCCACCTGAAAGCGAGTCCGTTCGTTCGAACAGTTTATCAGCGATACCCACACGTTCTAGAATCGCATGCACTGCCGCCAACTCTTTTTTACCAGGACGCAATTGCATCTTTAAAGATTGCCAAAAACTTAATGACCCCAGCCTGCCCATCAACACATTATTCGATACACGCACATTCGGTACCAGCGAGTGGTCTTGATGCACAAACCCGATATGAGATCGTTGCTCGGCGCTTTTCAAATCATCGCCAATCACGCCATTTAACATACGCAGCAACGATGTTTTGCCCGACCCACTCGGCCCGAGTAAAGCAATGCATTCGCCATGCTGCACTTGCAAAGTAATGTCATGCAAAATCTGTTTACCATCTAGGTAAAGATCAGCATGCTGCAAGTCGATAGCGAGATCAGTCACGCTAACAGTGTAACGTCTTACAAGAAACCGAGTTGGACCACAAGCTCGTGCACCGGCGCGAAATCTGCGTTAGTCGCCTTAATCAAGCCATTTGGACGATCGATGGCCTTCAACAACGCAGGATCTTTCATCTCGAGCAATACTTGCTGCAATTTCGTGACCAAGGTTGGGTCCAGAGAGCCGTGCGCCGTCCAGTTGTAGTCAGGGTAAGTTGGGGTCACCCATACGACTTTACAAACTTCTGGGTCGAGGTCGCCATTGGCAACCATGCGGTCGTAGGTCATATAGTTCAGTGCACCTGCCTGAAAAGTTCCGGCCTCAACAAGCTTGGCCGTTTTATCATGCGAGCCAGAAAAGCTGTTCTCGTTGCCAAAAAAGTCTGATGGCTGCTGACCAGTGCGGTCTGTCACAAAGTGTTCTGGCATTAAGCGCCCCGAGGTTGACTGTGACGAACCGAACGTGAAACTTAAGCCCTTTAGGGCTTTAGGGAAACCCTCGCTAAGATTGATGCCGGTTGATTCGTGTGCCACGAAGTACGATTTAAATTTTGGGTCTTCAACACCCTGCGCGATTGCTTGCGAACCTTCCACTGCAGCACGCGCTTGGACACCGGACACACCGCCAAACCACGCAAACTGGACATCACCGTTTTTAAACATCTCAACTGAGGCGCTGTAGTCAGCAGTAGGGACATATTCAACTTTCACGCCCAACTCTTTGGACAAGTATGCCGCCACGGGCTTAAACTTAGCCTCGAGCTCAGAGGAATTGGTGTCAGGAATTGCTGTAAAGCGTAGGACGTTTTCTTCGGGCTCCGGCTGTGAGCAAGCGGAAAGAAACAAGAGGATTAGGGCGGGAAAGTACTTCATTGCGGAGTAGCTTAGCTACTCCGCCACTTACTGACAATAGCCGCTAACTCCTTTCTCACTACCGGTTTAGAGACGTAGTCATCCATGCCAGCTGCTATGCATTTTTCGCGATCGCCTTGCATTACGTTCGCGGTCATCGCCACTACGGGCACACGTTTACGCCCTGCTTCGTGACTACGAATTTGACGGGTTGCACCATAACCATCGAGGTCTGGCATTTGGCAATCCATAAACACAATGTCGTAGTTACCTTTCTGAGCAGCGGCGGCGGCTTCAACACCATTTTCTACCACGTCGACATTGCAGCCAAGCGCGCTAAGCATTTTCAATGCGACTTTTTGGTTTACAGCATTGTCCTCCGCAAGCAACACATTGATGCCCTGCATGAAACCAGACTGTCCAGCACCCATCGCCTCCTCAACATCTGCGAGCAAATCCGCTATGTCCAAATCCGCGACACGCTCTTCAAATAACGAAGTAATAAGCTGTGCACCACGCACCGGTTTAATAAGAGAAGCGTCAACGACTTCATTGGTGTCGCTCGGATACTGCGAACGATCACAAACCGACGATATCAAAACTATTTTCAAATCACGGTGCCGTTCACTTTCGCGCAAACGTCGTGCGAACTGGACACCATCCTCAGTCGGCATCTGGTAATCAACCAGCAAGCGGTGAACTTTTTCGCTACTAAGGATATCATCCGCAAGTGCTGCTGATGATGCTGTGAAAACTACGGCCCCCGCAGCGCTGAGTTGCTTTGCGAGTACTTTTAGATTCGTATCATTATCGTCAACGCACAAAATATTTAATCCATCTAAGCAGATATCGGCGCTTATTTCGCTATTGCTTGACGTTTTCTCTAGCACGATTGTAAACCAGAACATCGAGCCTTCACCTAATGTTGATTCAATCCCAATTTCGCCACCCATTAACTCTGTCAACTGGCGGGAAATACTAAGCCCTAGGCCTGTCCCGCCGAAGCGGCGCGTTGTCGAAGCGTCAGCCTGAGTGAAGGCCGTAAACAATTTGTCTTGGGTCTCTTTGTCGATGCCAATGCCACTATCAATGACTTCGAAGCGCATCTTACCGCCAAAGCTAGGTGAGACTCGGACCACGATTTCGCCGTGCTCTGTGAATTTAATCGCGTTGCCAATCAAGTTGGATAGCACCTGTCGCAAGCGACCAGGATCACCGACTACGCGTTGTGAAACGGTACGCGAGATATCAACTAACAACTCGAGGCCTTTGGACGAAGCATTCGCAGCCAATGACGAGGCGGTGTCTTCAACCACTTCATGTAAATCGAAGTCAATGGATTCTAGTTCGATTTTACCGGATTCTATTTTAGAAAAATCAAGGACGTCGTTAATGATAACCATTAACGCCTGAGCGGAGCGATTAATCGTTTCGACGAAATCACGTTGTTCGCTGTCTAGCTTTGATTCAAGCAATAAATCGCTCATCCCCATAATGCCATTCATAGGAGTGCGAATTTCATGGCTCATGTTTGCCAGGAACTCACTCTTTGACTGATTAGCAATGCGCTCGTTATCACTTGCCTCCTGCAATTGCTCTACTTGCGAACGAATCTTTTCATTCATTCGCGTAAACGACGCAGCAAGATGAGCAATTTCATCATGGCCACTAATCGTGAAGTCAGCGTTGTAGTTTGCTGTTTCAATAGAATCCTCGAGACGAGCAGCAAAGTGGCGCATCTTATTCAGGCGACCTCCAATGGAGAAAAGGCCTAAGAGTAATACTATTGAACTAAGCACACCTAGGGTTAACAAATACATGTTGGTACTCGCCGCCAAAGCCAGCGCCTCTTCAGTACGATCGCTAATTACGTGCACCTGTAAACCGCGCGCACCGTAAAACGAAAACAACCGCGAATAGGTTTCGGTGCGATTATCAAACTGCAAATCTGAAGTTCCCTTCTGCAATTTATGAAAGCGGCGTAACTCATCGACCGCCGGAGACAGATACTGGCCTTCAACAGTTTCTATGACTATCGGCGAACCGATACGCCTTTCAAATTCGCTCAGCATTGCGTCACGATCCGCGAGGACGGCAATCCATCCACTTAATTCGCCCTTGCCATTAGTCTGCGGGCTAACCCAAACCGGGAAACCTGCAGAATCCGTTTTTATGCCTGGCGCATCGATGTCATAAATGGGCAGACTGCTATTCAAATAAAGCAGGGATGACATTAAGCGCGGTGCCAACTCGCGCGTTTGAGAAACTACCCCTGCAGCGTCCGTCCAGATAACGTTGCCAATGCCGTATGCGCTTAACAGTTCAGAGTTAGTCGATTCGGATTGAATACGGTTAGCGATTCGCGCCACATCTTCAGCCCAAGAGTCTTGCTGGCCATTCCAGAACTCTGAGTAAACTTGCGAAATCTCATTGGCCTGCAAGGGCTCAATTTGTTGGCGCGCAGTCGTCCATTGGCGCCATGAAAGCATGGCCGTGCCAAGTACGAGA
>JAQWRF010000195.1 GCA_029243845.1 Planctomycetota bacterium
TGCCGCACCAGGTGATCGCCGCGATGAAGACGTTCGCGAGATTGCTGAAGTGGTTGCCGGTCATTTTGACAAGTACATTTGCCGTCGCGATGACAATTTACGTGGCCGCGAGTCAGATGAAATCCCGATGCTGTTGCGTGACACTTTGTTAGCGAGTGGTGTCCCTAGTGATTGTATTGAAGTCATCCCCGGAGAATTTGATGCCACCCAGGCGGCGCTAGAAATGGCCAAGCAAGGCGACTTGCTCATGGTGTTCGCCGATGCAATCGCACGTACCTGGAAGCAAATTCAAGAATTTCAGTCAGAAGGTAAGGGCGAAAAGAAAGATGACGCATCCAGTCATGTTGTTGACTTAGGCGAATACATCGACACCTCATCGCTCGGCCTCGACGATTCCATCGAAATGGTGCGCGACGATCGCGGCGTGCGCTTAGTCTCAAACGAACAGTCGGATTGATGAGAAGTGAGCTGCGCTCAAGCCGAAGACTGACAGGGCCTAACGTCATTTGGCAACATCCAGGGCCGGTCATGGATATTGCGCTCGATGACAGCGATGCCGCGCAACTAGAGGAAAAGTGGAAGCAACACATCACCGCGCTTCTCGAGGGGATGGGGTGGTCGGTTGAGCTTGCGAGTCGTCACTTCCCGGGTGGCTTGAGCTTAGCTTTTAATGCGCCGATGGATCGTTTATATGTAGCTTGTGAGATGAATGAGTGGGCCTATGAGTCAGCGGTTGCCGACATCAACGGTGTCGATGTGCCAGGCATGCGTGCAGCCATGGCAAACTTCACTGAAGAAATGCGCAGCGAAGCGAACCCGCCGTTGTTGCGCATCCAATCTGCAGCGGCTAAGCGCGGAGAACAATTTTTAACGTGCGACGATTACGTTTCGGTTGGCTCAGGCGTGGGCTCACAGACATGGTCGGTCAAGGATTTGCCAGAAGCAGCTAGCATCGATTGGGATACCATCCTTCGCGTGCCCACTGCAATGGTGACGGGCACTAATGGGAAAACCACCATCGTGCGTTTGTTGCGCGCGATGGTCATTGCCTCGGGTAAAGTTCCGGGGATGTCATCAACGGATAGCCTAATGGTGGGCAACGACATTCTTGATCGCGGTGATTGGTCTGGCCCCGGAGGCGCGCGCACCATTTTGCGCGATAGGCGGGTTGACGTTGCGTTGCTCGAAACAGCGCGTGGCGGAATATTACGTCGCGGTCTTGGCGTTCTTGAAAATGAAGCTGACGTCGCGCTAATCAACAATGTCGCGCCAGATCATCTCGGAGAGTGGGGCATTCAAGATGTTGACATGCTCGCCGACACTAAATTTGTGTTGCGCCACGCCGGTAAAACCATTGTGCTTAATGCCGATGACGAACATTGCATTAAGCGCGCTAGTTGGGTCACGCGACCCATAGTGTGGTTTAGCCTTGAGGCAGATAACGCGTTAGTCGCGCAACACATCGCGCAAGGGAACGAAGCGATTCGCCTCGATTCTGATAATGTCATCCGTTGCTACAATGGCGAAAATATAGAATTCGAAATTAGCACTAATGACATCCCGATGACTTTTGATGGCGCGGCCGTCCATAATGTGGCTAACTCTATGGCGGCAATCGCAGTGGCACGTAAGCTTAACATCGAAGAAGCATTCATCGCCCAGGCGTTAAAAAACTTTAAGTCTGACGCCAAGGATAACCCCGGTCGCTTAAACATATTTGAAATTAACGGCGCTAAAGTCATCGTTGACTTCGCGCATAACCCACATGGACTAACCGCACTATCTGCGATGGTGCAGAAAATGCCAGCCAAGCGCCGGCTCATTACTATTGGTCAGGCCGGTGACCGCCGCGAGTCTGATTTTCATGAAGTAGCGATGTGCGCAGTCCATTCAGGCGCCGATCGCATCCTGATTAAAGAG
>JAQWRF010000207.1 GCA_029243845.1 Planctomycetota bacterium
CGACGCTTTCGCCAACTCGAATAACGGTTTGGATTGTTTGGTCGCTAATGCTGGCATTAACCCACAACGCGCGGCGGCGGCTGATGTCGACGCAGACGCTTGGGGCGAAACGCTACGCGTAAATTTAGATGGCGTGCATAATAGTTGCCAATCCGCCATACCGCATTTACTTAAATCTGATTCCGCCAGCGTGGTAACCATCGGCTCAATCGCCGGCCTAAAGGGCATGGTGGCGCGCGCAGCATACGGGCCCTCTAAGGCGGCGGTGATCAACTACACGCAATCGTTAGCCGCTGATTACTCACGGCAAGGCATACGCGCTAATTGTGTTTGCCCGGGCTTTGTGGTTACCGACATTAATCGAGAATGGCTCGACAGCTTGCCATCCGCAAAAAAAGAAAACCTAGAAGAGCGACATCTTCTAGGTTTAGGTACTCCACCGCAAGTGGCGAGTGTAGTTTGGTTTTTAGCTAGCCCAGGCGCATCGTGGATGACCGGAAATGTTATCGCTGTTGATGGCGGTTACAGCTGCCACTAGTTAAGGTATCGCTAACTCAACCGCATTTGTCCCTACGACGAGACGGCTTGGGCGCAGGACATCAGTAACCACTGCCTGCAAAAATAAACTGGTACCACTGAGGCTGGGGTCGTTAGGAATATTAAACGTAATGTCAGCGCGGCCATTAGCGCCTAGCATGGTCGAACCGGTGTAAAACGGAACTCCCCCTAAACGATGCACCGTATGGTTAACTGGATCTGGATTATAAATGAGTGATGAAGAATATAAAAGTTCGACGCGGCCATTACGAGGACCTGCTGCCTTGATAGTAACCTGGCCGCCAACTGCAGGATTGCCGGTAAAAGAAATTCCCGTTTCAGTAATATCGTGCTGATTGCGCGTTTGCAGGTTTACGTAAGTTTGCACCAACCCAGACGGCCAATAAATTTCAGTGATATTTGCGCGTGCGGCGGTTTTGCCTAAGCCAAAATGCAGAATGGGGCTATCCGTATTGCAAAACCCTTTACCGGCTGCTGGATAGCGCCAAATATCGCGGCCATTGTTTGTTTCGACTCGCACCCGAGCACCAATGGCATCACGATTTGTCAAAACACCTTCTAGAGATATTTTTATCCAGTTAGAGGCATTGCCTTGCGAAAGGTATAGCGCGTTATACCCCCAACTGTCTTGAATTTGTGATGGGCCACCATTGTTGTTATAGATATCGACATCGCCGTCGTTATCGATATCACCTAGCGCGTAACCATGTGAGCGCGACTGCCCTATCGCATCTAAGCCTAAATACCCTGCGGCGTTACGCGATGACATTGCGTCGCTATAGCGCACTGGAAGCATGATCTTAATTAAATCTTTACTCGCCCAATATGGATGACCTGTCCCGATAAGAATGTCGGGGAAGCCATCGGCGTTAATATCCCCCGTGTTGTGCCCCATGTCGCCCTGAGAAGACATTTGCGCAAAAGCTGAAATATCGCGGAAGGTGCCGTCTTTGTTATTAATAAAAATACTGCTTGTGCGGACGCCGGTAAATTCATACTTGGGGATAAATAAGTCAGCAAACCCATCGTTGTTTAAGTCTTCGAAAGTCGCGCCAAATGAGCGGTATGGATTCCGCACGCCAGCAGCAAGCGCCTGGTCGCTAAAAGTTCCGTCACCATTATTGTGATACAGGATATTGGCCCAGTCCATGTTGCCCACGATCACATCCATATAGCCATCGTGATCGTAATCGGCGACTCCACAGTTTCGAAAATCGCCTTGGTGTATGATGCCAGCCGCAGCCGCAGTGTTGGTGAACTGCATGTTGCCGTCGTTTCGATAAAGTTCGCAAGGTGGGCGCACTGTACCGGTATAGCCCATAGCCGCTGACAGGAAGATATCCAGATCGCCATCATTGTCGTAATCAAAAGCGCTGCCGCCAAAATTTGAAACGACTAAACTGCATGCTCCGGAGCTTGCAGAAATATCGATGAACTTGCCACTAGTGTTAAGATCGTTGCGCAGCATGACATTTACTTCAGCGCCAGAGAAACCTCCATTGGAAAAATAAATGTCTTTGTCCCCATCATTATCAAAATCAGCCGCGATTACGCCCCAACTTTCATCTATATGTGGCGGAATCGACCACGCATTATTCATGAGGGTGAAAGTCTGGTCAGCCTCTTGGCGATAAAATTTATCTTTCATGCCAGCTGTTGTGACAATTAGGTCTAGCCGGCCGTCATTATCAAGGTCAACCATCGCGGTGCCGCGGCCATAGCCTGGGGACTCGGCGCCTCTCGCCATGGCTTCATTGTCAAAAAACATTGCCTCAGAATAATCATAGATTAATATCTGGCCGGAAACAAATGAGGCGCTTGCAAAACATGCAAGGCAAGTGCTGAAAATAGATTTTCTGAGGGAATTCATTAAGCCTGCTAAGTAGAATTAGGTGACAACCAATTCTACAGCATTTGTCTTTAAATGTATACCGTTGGGGTAACGAGGGTCAGTAACCGTAACCTGTATAAAAAAGCTAGTTCCACTCGTGGCAGACGCCGGAATAGTAAATGGAATATTTACTCCACCCTGATCGGTAATTGTCGCTGATGGCCCCTGGATAGGATTCCCCCCAAGGCGGTGCACCACATGCTCGACTGGGTCTGGGAGGAACGCCGATGTTAATGAATAGAAGGAAGTGGCTAGCCCACCAGGAACGCCAGAGACTCTTATCATCATTTGGCCGCCCGCAACAGGAGTGCCAGTGATTCTAATCCCTGTTTCGACAATGTCGTATTGCTTTTGGGTATCGAGGTTAACGTAGGTCTGCACCAAGGCTGATGGCCAGTAAATTTCAGTTAATTTAGTTCCAACTGCATTGCCCAAACCAAAGTGCAAAATAGGGCTATCGGTGTTACAAAAGCCTTTGCCAACTGCAGGGTATCGCCAAATTTCTCGGTCATCTGTGCCCTCAACCATCACTCGCGCACCGATAGCATCGCGGTTAGAAACTACGCCTGTTAGCGACATTTTCATCCAGTTAGACGTATTACCTTCTGCAAAGTAAAAAGCGTTATACCCCCAGCTATTTTGAATTTGTGACGGGCCACCATTATTATTATAAATGTCAACATCGCCATCGTTGTCTATATCCCCAAGCGCGTAGCCATGCGAGCGTGATAGGCCCACCGAGTCGAGGCCCATAAACCTAGCTGCTTCGTGTGATTTCATCGAATCGCTATTAAGCACCGGAAACATTGCCTTAACAAGATCGTTTCTAACCTGGAATGGGTGACCGGTGCCAATGAGAATATCGGGGTAGCCATCGGCATTAACGTCGCTAGTGTTGTGGCCCATATCGCCCTGAGAAGACATTCCCGCAAAATCCGAGATGTCGCGGAAAGTTCCATCTTGGTTGTTGATATAAACTCTGCTTTTTACGCCGCTGTTAAATTCATATTTCGGAATAAACAAATCTGGCCATCCATCATTGTTGAAGTCCTCGAATGTCCCACCAAACGAACGGAAGGGGTCTTGCACGCCGGCCGCTTGCGCTTTGTCGGTAAATGTGCCATCGCCATTATTGTGGTACAAGAGATTGTTGCCATCATAGCTGCCAACCATGATGTCCATGTAGCCATCGTTGTCATAATCGGCAACGCCGCAGTGGCGAAAATCTCCAAGTGTCGTAATGCCGGCCGCCAAGCCAACCTCGGTGAACTGCATTGCGCCAGTTGTGGGGTGAGGGCCTTCGTTGCGATACAGTTCGCAACGCTGGAGTGTTGTTCCCGTAAAGTAACTAACAGCCGTTGTTAGAAAAATATCTAAGTCGCCGTCGTTGTCGTAATCAAGAACACTGCCGCCAAAGTTTGATAGTGCTGATGCGCAAGCTCCTGAGCTTGCAGAAATATTCTCGAACTTGCCACTAGTGTTAAGGTCGTTGCGCAGCATGACATTTGCTTCTCCAGGCGAATATCCGCCGTTAGGAAAATATACGTCTTTATCGCCATCATTGTCAAAGTCGGCTACAAGAACGCCCCAACTTTCATCTTGGGTCGCAGGCACTGACCAGGGGATATTCATCTGCTGAAAGTTCTGGCTTGATGTCTGGCGCCAGAATTGGTCGTCCCCTCCGGCGGTTGTCACAATAAGGTCCAATAGCCCATCATTGTCAAGGTCGACCATTGCGGTACCGCGGCCGTATCCAGGAGACTCCACGCCAACACGCGTGGCTTTATCTTGGAAAAACATGGGCTTAGAGTGGGAGTAAATACGCGATTGCGCGACAACTGCCGAGCTGCCCACTGCTGAAACAACGCAGGCTGCTAAAAGGCTTTTTAGGAGGGTAGTCATGGTTACTATCTAGTTCGTAAGGTTTAGGCTTATGGATGCAATAGTTTTAAAAAATATTGTCTCCCCCAAATCATTAGACTCTTGAATGATACCCCTATATTGCTGTTTTGTGCATATAGATGTGTATAAAATAAACACTTATGCCGCATGAGATAGCCAATTTCCTCGCTTCTGTGAACGAAGCCGCCTTACAGTGTGCCAGTCTGTGCCGAAAGGTTCAAAGTGAGATGCTGGCGTCAATGGACAAAA
>JAQWRF010000250.1 GCA_029243845.1 Planctomycetota bacterium
TGCCGCGATTAACATTATGCGCCGCGTTTTACAGCAAGAAGGTGTCGAGGTAATCCACCTCGGCCACAACCGTGGCGTGCAAGAGATTGTTAAGGCCGCTGTCGAAGAAAACGCCGACGGTATTGCAATTTCTTCATACCAGGGTGGGCACATTGAGTATTTTAAATTCATGGTCGACCTACTCGCTGAGAACAACTGCTCGCATATCAAAGTATTTGGCGGCGGTGGTGGCACTATTACCGATGAAGAGTGTTCCGAACTAAACGATTATGGCATAGAAAAAATTTACTCCGTTGAAGACGGGCGCTTAATGGGTTTGGTCGGCATGATTCAAAACATGATTGACCTAACTTTGGCAAGCCCAAAGGTTGAGATTAACGACGTCGATACTGCAATAGCGAGCGGGAAGCCCGAGCAGCTTGCGCAAGCGATTAGTGTTATTGAAAATTCGCATGGCAAACTCGCAGCTGCACATTGTGATGACATCACACCAATCATTGGTGTTACTGGAACTGGTGGCGCTGGCAAATCTTCTCTAACAGACGAGCTGGTACGCCGCTATTTAATTTCATACCCAACGCGCAACATCGCGATTTTATCTGTAGATCCCTCTAGCCGCCGCACGGGTGGCGCTTTACTCGGAGATCGTATTCGCATGAACTCGGTGCAAGACAAACGGGTGTTCATGCGTTCAATGGCGACGCGTCGTGCAAACCTGGCGACCTCAGAATCTGTAAGCGACTCTTTGAATGCGATGCGCGCTTGGGGGTTCGATTGCATTATTTTAGAAACCGCTGGCATCGGTCAAAGCGATTCGGCCGTAACTGATTTGTGCGATTTTTCTCTTTATGTGATGACACCCGAATTTGGCGCGCCAACTCAGTTAGAAAAAATAGACATGCTCGACTTCGCTGACTGTGTCGTTTTGAATAAAGCCGATAAAAAAGGAGCGCTAGACGCTAAGCGTGAAGTTGCAAAAACATATCAACGCAATCACAACTTATTTGAGACCGACCTTGAAGAAATGCCCGTGTTCTTATGTTCGGCATCACGCTTCGGCGATGATGGCGTTGATAAATTGTTTAATTGGCTCATGCCCCAGCTTAATGCTTTTAGCAATCAAGACTGGGCGACAGAAGGACTCAGCGGAGGGCGTAAAGATATTCCGACCGTAATCCCTGCTGATCGGGTGCATTACCTCTCTGACATTGCCAACGCCGTGCGTAATCATAAATCACGTAGCATCAGCGATGCCGAAACGGCATGTCGCGCGCAGGCACTGGCACGCACATTAGCTGAACTTGGCGATAATGTCCCTGCGATTAACTCTGAATATACTTCCGACCAGATAGTAGACGATGCCGTCGATGCTGGAATTTTGGTTTTGCGCCAAAGATACCAAGAGTTAATTCGCGAGATGGGCCCCCGTATTCGCGAGCAACTTTATGACTGGCCACAAATTCGTGCGCGGTACCGCCAAGACGCATTCACATACCAAGTTCGCGGACGCGATATTACCGTGCCAGCGTCAATAATGACCTTATCTGGTTTGCGCGTACCAAAAGTCGCTTTGCCGAAAACCAACAATTGGGATGACCTCATTTTGTGGTTTTCTCATGAGAACCTCCCTGGCGAATTCCCTTACACCGCTGGAGTATTCCCATTTAAGCGCACTGG
>JAQWRF010000259.1 GCA_029243845.1 Planctomycetota bacterium
TAAAGGCAGCAATCCAGCAGCTCTTTCATAGCCCCCGACCTCGATGCCCAGTGCGATTACTAATAAGGGAAGAAGCATCGCTAGAACCGTTACAAGATCTAAACCACCTGCAGCAGCAAGCGCCGGGTTTTCTATCTTATTACCCTGTGCTAGCAGAGGATCAGCGAATCTATTGATTCGAATTGTAGTTGCCCCAGACTCGGCAGAGGCGAATGCAATCCCAGCAAGTGCTGAAGGGATACGAGACATTCGATTTGCCGCATAATAATCCTGCCAGTGAGGCTCACGGATATTCACCCATGAACGGTCGGCCGGTCCGGCCTCGCCGGTAGAAAGGTAACCACGTGCCTCAGCAATAGATTCCTCTTGAGATTTCTGCCCTTCATTGATCGTGCTTTTCCAATAAGCAATATCTTGTTGCCCTTTAATGAGAACAAATATTCCTGATCCAAGCACTAAGATTAATGCAATAAATCGAAGCGGCGAGCGTAAAAGGTTACGAAACTCCAACTGCAATGCGGCAAAGATCATAGAACACCTCCTCGTTTAATTTTTTGTCCTGTAAGAAATAGCAAAACTGTAGAGCCTAGCAGCCAAACGCAAAGGGCTAAAAGGTCTAGCCGACTCTTCTGTAACTGCACACTCAACGATAGCGGTTGGTAATCGAAACCATTAAAGCCAGTATAGAAATCTTGTGCGGTCGTGCGTCTCATCCGACCACCTCCTGAGCGTGTAACTCCAAAAGCATCCTCTTCATTTAATTTACGAACCATCTCGCGGCGGTATTCTTCAGTTGCTCGCAAAAAGTCTAGGTGGCTAGTCAACCCAGTACCAGAAATAGCCATCGAAAGCCTATCAGCGGATTGCAACGGATTTACCAAGGAGAAGAGTCCGGTGAATTCATATTGGCGCATTAAATGCTCTTCAAGGCCGCCAAAATGTTTGTCCCAGACCTGTGCGCCATATTCCTCATCAGCCTGCATAATCAGTCCACCAATATTCACAGGCAATTCACTTCTTGAGCTGACACCATATTTAGAAAGAATTTCTTTCTCAAGCTCTTGACGGCGAGAATCCCTTGGATTGTGGCCGTCCATCCCCTGTTCGCGATCTTGGTCCATCGAAGCTTGAAATACATCTCTAGTGGGTAAAGGGTCTAATGTCGTTACAGTAATTGCAGCAAACCGTGGCAGCACAATAGCACTGATTACCCAAAAACTCAGCAAAAGAGCTGCTGCTGAACCCGAATGCCGCGAACGAGCCGAGACAACCACGACTAACACAGCTACTATCCACAAAACGGCTAAATGCAAAGCCAAAAACAGGAAGGTTCGACTGAAATCTGTTTCCTCTCCGAAAATTAAATGCATTCCAACAACAAGAACACAAATAGAAAATCCTATGACCCACAAAGCTAAAGATTTTGCCAGCAACAACGATAGAGGTCGCGCACCCTGTATTATCAACAGCTTTAATCGCCCCGATTCTCTATCTGAAGAAATAGTGCCAAACCCGATGAGAATTAGAATTAATGGAAGCAAGGTCTGTAATACCGTTGCTGGCTCAAGACGATCGTATCTCAAGAGGCTAGCAGCTTCTTGTTGCGGCTTATGAACGGCCGAGTTCTGTCGATGACCTTCGGTAAAGATGACTCGCCCTGTCACAGACTGCAAACCAGAATCCAATGTTGAAAGAGGACCAGCGGGCCTAAAGACATAGTCCCCATAATGCGCTCGAGAGTGTGGGCTGTCTCCTTCACGCTCGTTCCATGCATTTCGCGCTGCCCCCTCTGCTGCATCATGTGCAATATCGTGGCGCGCATGCGTTGAAGCAGATGTCCAAGTAGATATCAAAGCCAATAAAAAGCCGATGAGCAAAGTAACAATGCCACGGCCGTCTCTAAAGACTGCAAGTAGTTCGTTCCTAAATAAGGTGAAGGTCATTTATTAGTCAATTGACGCTTGAGTTGAATTTTTGCCACTAACCAAATCTAAATACGATGCTTCTAAATCTCGATCCTTCACTTCACTAGCCTCCCACTCCGCACGCAATTGTCCCTCGACCAACAAACCAATTCTATCGCAAGTCTCACGCGCTCGAAAAAGGTCGTGTGTCGCCATCAACACAGCTAGTCCCTCTTTAGCAAGCCCGCGAACGCGCTCAGCGAGGTCATGGCTGGCGCTAGGGTCAAGTCCTGAAGAAGGTTCGTCCAGGACAATGGCCTGGGCATCCTTTGCTAATGCAATAGCAAGACCGACCTTCTGCCTCATCCCTTTTGAATATGCCCCTGTGCGCCGATGATGAGCATCTTCCTGCAACCCAACACGGTTGAGGCACTCTGCAGACTCCTTCAAGTCGAGGGTTCGGTTTGCAAGTCTTGCAAATAGTTGCAGATTTTCAATTCCAGAAAGATGCGGATAAAGCGCAACAGATTCAGAGACATACGCCAAACGGCTTCTAGCCTGCTCAGATTCAGAGAACGGGTCAATCCCTCCAATCTCAATAGTGCCTGAAGTCGGTTTCAGCAGTCCCGCAATAAGGTTAATTGTCGTTGACTTGCCTGCTCCATTAGGTCCTAGCAATCCATAAACTTGACCAGCAGGGACCGAAAGGCACAAACCGTTCAGTGCCAAATGACCCGGGTACTCCATCACAACATCTTTTAGTTTTATCATTACATTTAATCCTAAACATTAGAAACCAGAGAATCTGATTTCAGCCCTAAAAAACATACAAAGAAAAAAGCGAAATACAAGTTGTTTTTAATTAATTCTCTCACGCTAATATCGAGAGTAAGGCTTAAAAAAGTGGTTGGCATCATTTTTTAATCAATAGCCAAGCCGATCCAAAAGCAAAACAGGTTAAACTTGCAGAGACGCCAAAAGGCATATCTAAAATAATCGAAATTGGCCAGCTAGCCATAATCGAAAGCAAGCTCAAAGACACTACTCTAGTCAAATAAGGGATTAAGCCCGGCTTACCCCTAACTCCGAAAAGAGGAGGCAGAAACAGAAGCGCAAAGACTAGCATTGGCCCAATTGTGACGACCCCAACACCGACAGAAGCCCCAACTATCAAAACTTGCCAGCGCTCTGCCGAGAGGACGGAATGCCCAAGAGCAACAGCACCTTCAGGATCAAAAGCAACTAGCAGCAGCCAGCGCCATATGAAGAACAAACAGATTAATGATAA
>JAQWRF010000272.1 GCA_029243845.1 Planctomycetota bacterium
GAAACGATGTCGCCGCGAATCTGCGTAGCGAAAGGTGAGCTGGCAAGTAACATACCGGCAACGAAGGCGCCCAAGGCTGGCGACAATCCAAGGAAATGAGCGGCATAAGCGGAGCCTAAACCGGTAACCGTTGCCAGCAGGATGGGCAAATCTCGGTTGTGCAGC
This sequence comes from Planctomycetota bacterium, assembly GCA_029243845.1. Lineage (GTDB taxonomy): Bacteria > Planctomycetota > UBA1135 > UBA1135 > UBA1135 > JAPKEZ01. Next base: position 166 of record JAQWRF010000272.1, read on the forward strand.
AGGGATTCAAACTTCAGCACCCGTGGCATGATCTTGCCCATGAGAATGTAGAGCACCATGACCAGTGCCGCCGCCCAAGCGAGGGTTTGGAAGACGTCTGCGCCGACTTGCGCCATGGTGCCTTCTCCGTTGAGAGAGGTGACCACCAACACTAAGGGTACTAGCGCGATATCCTGCATCAGCAGCACTCCTAAGGCGTGGCGGCCATGCGAACTTTCGATTTCTGCGCGCGCTACTAATAGACGCAGTACGCAGGCGGTACTGCTTAAGGTCACGATAGCGCCAATAGCGATGGATGTCCTCCAGGAATATCCGAAACTGGCCGAAATCAAGGCACTCAGTGCAATGGTGACCACCACTTGAATCGCACCCCCGCCAAGCGCCGCACTGCCAAGACTTTTTAATCTATTCCAGGAGAACTCGAGTCCAATCGTAAACAGTAAAAGCGCCACACCCAGTTCGGCCAATATCGAGACTGCGTCGGCGCTGGAAACGACTTGCAATGCGTTGGGGCCAAGCAAGGTACCCGCGACCAGATAACCAAGGATAGAACTCTGCCGAAACTTCTCACAAAGAGAGCCCAAGACCAGTGCGGCGAACAGCAGGATTAAAATATCAGACAGTACACCCCAGATTTCCATTATGATATTCTCGCAGATGGGTTAGCGGAGTACTAGATGCGTGCACCTCGAATTAGGGACAAGCACACATAGCCTCTCCCAAGCACCATAATAATGATATGCTTGTATTGTAAAAAATGATTGCAATTCCCCTCCTTGTCTTACTTTGCGCCGCGCAAACCACAGCTCCTTCTTACCCAGAAGGCAGCGATGTACCACGCACGCTAAGCTTTGCCGAAATCCAGTGGTTACGCCAGAACGACTTGCTGCGCCCAGCAGCGGCTACCGATGCGCCAGATGGCCCGGTATTTTGTTTGCCAGAGTATGCGCCGATGGATGGCATGTTAATCGCATACGAAGGCACTAGTTCACAGAAGACGGTACTGGCAAAAATGGCGGCCGCGGCGACCAATCATGGCAATGCCAAGGTTTACTGTGTGGTCGATACCAACAGTGAGATTTCAAGTGCGACAAGTAAGTTTCAGAGTGAAGGTGTGAATATGAGCATGGTTGAGTTCCCGATAAAGGCCACCGACTCGATTTGGATTCGCGATTATGGTCCACGTTACATTTATCAAAACGGAGTGCGCGCGATTGTCGATCACGACTACAACCGGCCGCGTAATAACGATAACGCCTTCTCCACTTTCTTCGGCAACTACATGGACCAATGTCGTTATGACCATGACATGACACATGGTGGCGGCAACTTTCACCTAGACGCCTTGGGCGAAGGTTACTTGACGCGTTTGATCAACAACGAGAATAGCAATTTATCAGAAGCGCAAATCAGGGCTAAGTTTTTAGATTACCAAAATCTAAATATCACCATCTTCGACCCATTCCCGACTAGTGTCGATTCGACCCAGCACTTAGACATGTGGATGATTGTCGTCGATGACAATACGGTGATCATTAGTGAGTGGCCGACACAAACGTCTAGCACCCAAGCGCAAATTTGCGACGCTGCAGCCATCACCATGGCTGCTAAAGGATTTAATGTCATACGTATGCCGGCACTACGTAGTAGCGGTTGGAACGGAGCGCATTACACCTACGCCAATGCGGTCATCATGAATGATTGCGTAATGGTACCGCAGTTTTCTAATAGTTCGGTAGCACAGTACAACGCACAAGCCTTAAGTATCTGGCAAGCGGCATGCCCAGGAAAAACTATCGTGCCGATTAATGCCGATGCCGTGGTAACCAGTGCCGGAGTTTTACATTGCATCATGATGCATGTCCCAGAAGCGAGTGACGCGGTACT
>JAQWRF010000274.1 GCA_029243845.1 Planctomycetota bacterium
GCTCGCCAGCTTGGCATTGGTGAACGCACACTTTACCGCAAGATTAAAGATTATCAGGGCGAATAACTGCCATATTGGCAGAAATACTGTGGCACAACTCTTGCGATAACTAAGCGAGGAAATCCTCATTAAAATTATGACAAAAATAATCGGAATTGACCTGGGCACAACGAATTCAGTGGTGTCTGTACTTGAGGGTGGTGAATCTAAAGTCATCCCAAACCGTGAGGGTGGGCGTACCACTCCGTCTGTAGTTGCTTTTCAAGACAACGGCCAACGTTTGGTCGGTGGTGCTGCTAAGCGTCAGGCTGTAACGAACCCTACGCGGACGATTTCGTCTATTAAGCGTTTCATGGGGGTTCGCAGCGATGAGCTAGGCGAATTGAGCAGCCATTTACCATACGAAATAACCGCCGCGAAGGGCGATTTCGTGAAGGTTAAAGTTGGCGACAAAGATTACTCTGCGCCAGAGATCAGCTCCTACATTCTTAGTTACCTAAAAGAATGCGCTGAAGATTATCTAGGTGGCGAAGTGAAGCAAGCAGTTATTACTGTTCCTGCTTACTTCAACGATGCTCAGCGTCAAGCGACCAAAGACGCTGGTGCCATTGCCGGTCTTGAAGTTGCGCGTATTGTTAACGAGCCAACTGCTGCTGCTATCGCCTATGGTTTAGATAAAGGCAAGTCCGGGAAAGTCGCTGTCTTTGACCTTGGTGGTGGTACCTTTGACGTGTCTGTACTTGATATGGGCGACGGCGTTTTTGAAGTGCTTGCAACTTCAGGTGATTCACACCTCGGTGGTGACGACTTCGACGAAGCACTCATTGATTATGTAGCCGCTGAATTTCAGAAGGAAAACGGCATCGATTTACGCGATGACAAGATGGCCTTGCAACGTCTAAAAGAGGCGTGTGAAAAAGCAAAGTGTGAATTGAGCTCTGGCTCGGAAACGCAAATCAACTTGCCGTTTATTACTGCCGACGCGACAGGCCCTAAGCACTTAATGCTTACTTTGTCGCGCGCTAAGTTCGAATCCCTTTGTTCAGATTTGTTTGACCGCTGTAAGAAGCCATGCTTGCAGGCCATTAAAGATGCTGGCGTGAGTCCTTCTGACATCGACGAAGTGTTGTTAGTGGGCGGTTCGAGCCGCATCCCACGCATTCAAGAAATCGTGAACGATGTGTTTAAGCGTGAATCTAATAAGTCCATGAACCCTGACGAAGTGGTCGCGCAAGGCGCGGCTATCCAAGCCGGCGTTCTTTCTGGCGATGTTGAAGATTTGGTGCTTCTCGATGTGACGCCATTGTCACTAGGCCTCGAAACGATGGGAGGAGTGATGACGGTGCTTATTGAGCGTAACACAACAATCCCGACAACTAAGAAAGAGGTGTTTAGTACTGCGGCAGACAACCAAGACAAGGTTGAATGTTTAGTGCTTCAAGGCGAGCGTCCAATGGCGCGCGACAACAGAACGCTTGACACCTTCACCTTAGATGGCATCCCAGCTGCTCCGCGTGGTGTTCCACAAATTGAGGTTGAGTTCGATATCGATGCTAACGGTATTTTGTCGGTGCGCGCGGTCGATAAAGCGACTGGCAAAGAGCAACATATCACTATTGAGCAATCGTCTGGTATTTCTGATGAAGACATCAAGACCATGCGTGACGAGGCCGATAAGTTTAAAGAGCAAGATGATGCTGCTAAAGAAAAGGCCGATAAGCGCAACACCGCTGATCAGTC
>JAQWRF010000270.1 GCA_029243845.1 Planctomycetota bacterium
CGCACCGATAGTTTGTATCACTTCCGCTTAAATCAACAGAGTGTCGAGCGGGCGCTGTCAGGTGGCTTTACGCATGACGACATTCTCGCGGTACTTACACGCAATTCTCGGACACCCTTGCCGCAGAATGTGTGTTACGAATTACGGTCGTGGGCGAATGCCTAAAGTGCCAGCAGGTATCTGGGCGATTGCCTCGCATCTAAATTCACTAGTCGAACTTGATGATTTTTTGATTAGTGCTGATGCAGCCGATTGCATGTGCTTGCGCCGCCCGAATCTCGAGATGCGTGAGATGCTGTCGGCTCTTGATGCCATGGCAGCTAATCATTGTGTCATGACGCATGGTATGGCTGATTGGGCGCAGCTCTCTGCCGCCAGCGGAGTCATCTGTGGGTCGCGATCGCTTTCTCCGCAGACTTCGAAACAACTCTACCCCGAGTTGTTAGTAGGCGCCTCGGTCCATAATAATCACGAAGTAGAGGCTGCTATCCAGGCCGATGTAGATTTCTTGATGTACGGGCCGGTCTGGGACACTCCTTCGAAGCAAGATTTTCTTTCAGCACGCGGACTTGATTCCTTGCGTGAAGTGGTTGAGCGTGGGACGAAAGTTATTGCCATTGGCGGTATCTTGACCACCGCTCAAGTGCAGCAGCTTAAAAGTTGCGGGGTGCATGGTGTGGCGGTGCTGCGCGCTGCCACGGATGAACCGTTGATGCGCGAATTACAGCAGGCCTTTAGCGCGGGCTAGCGACGAACGGTAAGTGCAGACGTTTTGCCAAGGAGTCCTTGGTCAAAGGCCATTCGGGATATTCTCCGTCCTCTCCACCAGATACTAGCCAAAACTCGGCCGCGTCATCTTGTGTGACCTTGTGCAATACAAAGGCATTCTGCCATGGATCTTGCGGCACCACAATATCGCTAGGCAGTAGCTTAGAAAGCAAATGCATGTGCTCAGTGCTGAAAAAACTTGGAGGGGCACCTGGCCCCATATAGTAGTCTTCGAGTTGCTCGGCATTAAAATATTCAAGCTGTTCTAGCCCTACATGAATTTGCGCCGACAAATAGGCTAGACTATCTAAACACATGCGCTCTTTTGCTCGAGTGACTTCAGAGCGCAATGTGTTTACAATAAGCACAGTCACCAGAACTAGTACAGCGACCGTCCAGAGGAGTTCGACGCGCCCGAGTCCATGCTGTTTTCTTGTCATTAAATTAAGTGAGTTTCAACGAAGATCAATTACACCGTTTGTTTGCTGAACGATTTCAGCCGCGGGCCGACATGCTTGGCCCCGGTAATGATTGTGCTATTTTAATCAATCCACCGCAGCAGTTCTGCATTTCTTGCGACCAACTCATCGCCGGAGTTCATTTCGATGCGCATGCTAGTGCCCGGCAAATTGCCGAAAAATTAATTGGCCGTAGCCTGAGTGATTTAGCTGCAGCGGGCGCTAGCCCGCATTCTTGCACGTTGACTTGTGCTTTTCCAGAAGACTATAGTAACGAACAATCTTTTGAATTGTGTAACGAGCTCATCAGCGCCGCCGCGCAGTATCAGCTAGCTATTATTGGCGGCGACTGCTCGTCAGCTAAGCAGTTGGTTTTGAGTTGCACCGTGATGGGTCGTGCCAACGGCAAGGTCCCAGGACGAAATAGCGCCAAAGTAGGCGGGCAAATATATGTGTCGCGCGCGCTTGGCGGTGCTGTGCATTCGGGTCGTCATTTGTCGCCTACTCCTGAGCTAGCACTCGGGAAGTTGTTAGTCGAGAAATGTAGTCTGCAGGCGATGATCGATTTGTCGGATGGCCTTGACAATGATTTGCGCCGCATCTTACGCGCTAGCAATGTCGGTGCAAGAGTCGATGTCGATTTGTTGCCACTGAATACGGGTTGTGATTGGCAGCAAGCAGTGAGCGAAGGCGAAGACTATGGCCTATTGATCGTGCTAGACGAAGCGGTCGCTTTGACTCTTGACAATGTCCTGAAAGAAGATTCCCACAGGCTCTACCGTGTCGGAGAAATCACAGCGTCGCCAACGCTTGACTACCAGCAAAATTCGAATTCAGTCACTCTCGATAAAAAACCATTTAGTTATTCATGAAAGAGTTTCTCGCGTCGCTATCTGCCGCAAAGCTAAGCATTGATATCGCATCGGCTGAGCAGCTGGAAGAATGTGCCCAACGACTTGCGCCTATGTTGCGTGGTGGTGATTTTGTGGGCTTGGTCGGCGACCTCGGTGCGGGGAAGACCACCTGGTGCCGTGGCTTGGGTGTCGGCCTGAACGCCACCACGCCTTTACGTTCGCCGAGCTATCTGCTCATGCACGAGGTTGAGGCAGATATCCCTATTCTGCACATCGACGCTTATTTCGAGCACCGCCTTGACAGCCTTCTCGCGGATGGCGACTGCGAGCGCTTCACTGAAGACGTACTGCTACTCGTAGAATGGGCGAATCACGTTAGCCACTGGTGGCCTAAAAATGGGCTTTACCTAGGGCTAGAGCACAATTCTGAGGGCACGCGCACGCTATCGGTGCATAGTATCGGTAAGAGGGGAGCTGAATTGGCTGATCAGTACTGCCAATCGTTAAAAAGCCTTATTTCTTTCGAACCGTTAAGCGATTAGGGGCGTTGTACCTAAGTCAAGTCATGACCAAGCCATCTGAAGATTTGCTAACTCGCTTTAATCAAGGCGACGCAGCAGCTTTCGCTGAATTGGTCGAACTTTTCAGCCCGCGCCTCAAAGGTTTCTTTTTACGCAAGGGCGTTCAAGCTTCAACCGCCGAAGATCTCAGTCAACATGTTTTCATTCGCCTCTACAACTCTGCTTCGCGCTACCAAGCGCGAGGGCGTTTTGACTCGTTTTGTTTTCAAGTTGCGCACAACATTTTTCTCGACCATTGCCGTTCTAAAAAAGTTACTCTTCATGGCGATGACATCCCTGAGCAGAGTGATGAGCGCGCGCAAGCTAGCGAGCAGGTTGAAGCCAGCGACCGCGACCAGATCTTACGCAAGGTCTTGGCAGAGCAAGATGACGAAACGCAGCAACTCCTTGAACTGGCCGTTTTGCAGAAACTCGCTTACGCAGATGTTGCAACCATACTCGACATTCCTGTCGGCACCGTCAAATCTCGAGTCTATTACGCTTTGCGTCGCATGCGTGGTCAATTCAAAAAATACGAGCAAGATTTATAGATGAATAACCCCTCCGACTCACAGTTAGACGACTTTGCTCAGTTGCTACAGCAGGCTCATCCTGAG
>JAQWRF010000322.1 GCA_029243845.1 Planctomycetota bacterium
CTATTTGAGCGAGGTCGACTCTAAACCCTTGTTTAAGCTAGCTATGCGGGCGACGCACGAGCCAACAGGCGAAGAGGCCTTCCAATTATTGCGTAATGAAACACAGGCTGTATGGCAGAAAATGCTTGATTCTCAAAGTAAGTAGAAAATCTATTTATTTGTTGGCGATAACCCTGTATCTTGGAATATACAAATTCGCTAAAACCCTCTTACTTATGACCGTCTCCCCTGAACGATTACTTACGCATGACCGATAAACCTGTTAAATCAGGGCAGTGGTCGCAGCCTGATATAGGCTATTTGACGCGCATGTATGGCAGCGTCAAGTTGGCAGAAATCGCTCGTAAAATCGGCCGCCCTCTGGCGTCGGTTAATAAAATGGTGGCTAAGCTATTTCCAGAGTCAGCCGAAAAATCCAACAGCCCTTGGTCTGCTGTTGATGTCGCACGACTTAAAGAGCTTTATGGAAGCGTCGGCACCGTTGACCAGTGGGCGCGAATTCTCAAGCGTCCTGTTTCAGAGATTGAGCGCAAAGTAAAAAGCTTCGAGACCGAAGTCAAAGATCGCCCATGGACGCGCGAATCATTGGCTACCGTTAAGAAACTTTATGGCAGTCGTACCAATGTCGACTTAGAGTTGATTCTCGGCATGCCCGAAAAACAAATCGAAGACAAGGCGCAAGAATTATGCCTGGCGAAAGACAAAAAGTTTTCTTCATCAGCTATTAGCGCTAGCGCCGTAACCCGTATGCCACGATGGACTGCGGAAGATGTTGAAACGCTTAAACGCATGCACGGCACTGCATCAAACAGTGATATAGCGCAGCACCTTGGTAGGACGACAAAATCAATCACGTCTAAAGCGAATGCCTTGGGTCTATATAAAACTGCCGAACACTTGCGCCAAATGGGGCGCGATAATGTAGATTGGCGTTACCATCGCGATAAGTGCGAAGAAGAAGAGAATGGCCAATCCTCTGATGGCGACGCTTAGCGGTGTTAAGCGCTTAGATGCTGGGCTTGAATTCCGCTGGCAAGACGAGCCAGGCGTTGTCCTAGGGATTGCCGAGTTGCGTTTTTTGTGCCCGTGCGCACATTGCGTTAGCGAGATAAGCGGCAAGCGAATCATCAAACGTGAGGATGTCGCGACCGATATCACACTGGTAGATATGCAGCCGGTTGGCAACTATGCCTATCGTATTTTATTTAGTGATGGTCACGACAGTGGTATTTATCCGCTGAAATATTTGTACAAATTGTGCTGCGAGGCTGATGAATAGCACTGCTTTCTTTGCGGCGGCCGACTTATTGCTACAGCCTGCTGTGGTGACTTGCGTCCTGTTCTTTCATTGGTGGACCATCTGGTTTGTGCTGGGTCGAAACTTTGGCACTACAACACTCATGTTGTTAGCTTCACGCGCTCTCACTCTCGGTGCGCTGTGGCTTGTTCTTGCGAGTGGCGCTGTAGGCAGTGGCGCAGAGGTTGCCACAGAATTTCGCGCTAGTGAAAACATCACTGCGGCTCTGATACTTCTGGCCTTATTCTACTGTTCAGACATACTCATGCTGAAAGTGGTCATGCGGCGCGTTCGTAACGGTTTCACCTGGAAACGTCACGATCTGATTTCATTCGCCGTTGCTAATTGCGTTTACCTTGTCGGCGCCTTGTTGTTGGCGCGCTAGTTCGCGTAGTTGAACTATTTTATCGGTCAAGAATGAGGGGCTAGTGGGTTGCGCGATGTGGCTTCCTGCAGCTACTAATTTAGGGTAGCGAATGATTAGCGGGATGCGTTTGTCGTTGTCGATATGCGCAGGAAGTTGATTGCCGATGATGACCACAAAAGTGTCTTCACGCACTTCTTTGGCATCGAGTATTTTCATCAGTTCGGCTACTAGGCGATCTTGAGACCAAAGACATTCGTCGTACGTAGAAATGAGTTGCTCGCTATCGGATGCAGCAGCAGCAGAGAAGCGCCCGCGGACAACTTCAGGGGCATCGGAGCTTTGCTCGCAGCCTTGTAAGTTGTAGGCCAAGAAGAAGGGCTGGCCGACAAGCATGGAATCGCGAATGAAGTGTTTAGCCGCGTCAAGCTGCGCCCAATCGCCCATAGGGCGCTTGTTGTTGAATGCGTTAATGCTGAGCCGGTCAGCCAGTGATGGAGCTGCGATATTACGGCTTGTCGCGAAATCAGCGGCGGCAATCAATGATTGCTTACGGCTGATCAACATCGTTGCGTAGTCATCGTCGAAGGATGCCGCCAACGAACTAATAGCATCGGCGACAGAAACGGAGTCTTTTGATAATTGGCAATTGTCTAAAGTTAATCCTTCGCTAGACAACTTGTCGATATTCGGACTAGTCGGTCGGTGGTATTCATCCCATCCAAAATGTTCGCTTAGCGCGTTATCGATGATGACAACCAACACATTAGGCGTGGATGGCTTGCTGGCGTTAGGCGCGTCGAACGCACAATACATAACGGTGATAGAGAGCAGTCCGCAGCTGACGATGTGAGAGAATGGCGAAAAGAAACTAGCGGCGGCGAAGGCGTTGTCACGACTGAATAAATATTGCAGTGCGAGATAACACATTAAAGTGGCGCCACCAGCAACAGGTGTCAGTAAATTGAAATGAAAATGGACGGCGAATGCAGCCAATGCAAAAACCACCAACAGTGCCGACGCCATATATGCAGACGTCTTGCGCAGTGTTCGTGTACAGTACAAAGCGCGAAACGGGTGGACGGCTAGTGTCAGGGCTGCTCCGACTAACATGCTGCGAAATAAGGGTCCTGTTAAGTCGTGCTTCGTAAATGGGCCAACTTGGTTGTAGCTAACCGTAAAGAATTCGATCAAGCATAGCCATCCCGCGAGGGAAGCTCCTATTAGACTGCTGAATAACCACTGTCGAAGTTTCATTGCGGTTATTATATGTTATGTGAGCCCTCGGCTCGTGTTCATCCATGTTA
>JAQWRF010000333.1 GCA_029243845.1 Planctomycetota bacterium
TGTTGTCCTTTCGCGATGGTTTGCAGTCATCGTCATTGGGCGCCATCGCCGATGGCGACATTATTTCATGGAATCCACAAACGGGCGCTGCATCTATTTATGCGAATGAAAGCGATGTGCAAGCGTGGGTCAACAATGCCATGGGTGGTGCCGCTGCAATCGGCGATGTTAAATCAATCAGTTTTGATACGGGGCGCCAAGCATTGCTGTTTTCAGTGCAGTCGCCAAGTGATCAAGACGCCACAGTATTCACGGCCGCCGACGGGGGCAGTGTGTTTCATGAACTCTTCGAGCCATCATGGCAATTCCGAGTACCAACCGAGCTTGATGCCTTATGCCTTGCCCCCCAGCGCGTAACTCAAATTCCGATTCTGAGCGTTTCAGTACCGTATGTGCAGCAAGGCAGCGAGGTCAAATTAAGAATCCGGCATGCCTTGGCGCAAGCAAATATTATCGGGGCGTGTAGTAGCGTTTATAAAATAATGCTTTGGCCTAATGCTAGTGTCGGTTTTAGCGTACTGTCCCGCAATGCTTTGTATTATCAAACGTGGCCACTTGCGGGGGAACCCACGCTTCAATCGGATCATTATGGTTCGGCCAGCTACAGCTTTAAACTGCCTTCGCTGCCGATTGCGGTGAGTGAGGTTCTCGTTTATTGCCAGGCAAGGATATATGGCCAAGGGCTTAGCAGTCCTCTTAAACTACAAATATCACACTATTGAGTGTCATCCAATAAACCGGCGACCAGCTCTAACTGTTCTTGCGTATTAATGCCCAAGAAAGGCCCTGGGTCTCCTGCGCGTGTTACGTTTAATAACGCATCTTTGTTGTGGGTCAGCAAGTCTCGCAAAGGTTGATCGGCTGCAAACTTTTTAAGCTGTGGCACAAATTCTCGGCCGACCAATAAAGGGTGTCCACCTTTACCGCCGGGGCTACATAGCCGCGCAATTGTTTTCTCGGGTGCAGCGACCGAGAGCCACTGTATCACTAACTGCTGGATAGCATCGCTGCTAATCAGCGGTATGTCACAGGAATGAATTAGTAAATGGTGCTCACTGCTTACTCGTTGCAAAGCGCACAGAAATGAAGATGTGCGTCCATCATCAGGTGATGGGTTAATCACCAACTCGCGAGCCGTCAAGCCAGCATCAAGGAATAAGTCTTCGTGTTCGGCGCGGATGACCACGCTTAAATGCTGGCATCCAGCTGTCTTGAACGCTTGGCAGATAAGCGGCAACATCAATTGCTCATTTAACTTCAACAAAGCTTTCGGGTAACCAAGACGGCGTCCGGCGCCTGCCGACAAAATAATGGCGTGCAGTTGTGGAACGTCCACTATAGTCCTACCGTGTCTGACACGATGCTCTTGGCGCGTTCTATGCTGTCGCAACCATAAACATGAATGGAACGATCGCTGAAGATGAAAATCTCGCAGTCATCGTATTTGAATTGCAGGCATAAGGTCGAATACTTTAACTCATCGAGTCCGCCTTTAAAGCGTTCACCTAATTGCATCAGGTCGATAGTGCCGCTGCCCGCAAAGTGAACTTCGGTGTTGTCGCAATTACTCGTTACGCTGGCAGTGGTCCGCTGTCCTGAAAGCCACTCGAAATTATTTTTACTACAACATTCACATGCGTCATTGACGCTTGCGTTAATACTTTGCGCCGCGAACGGCCAGAGTTCGATATGGATGAATTGCTGCGGTAAATCTGCTTTGCAAATCGATTGGATAGCCAGTGTCGAAGCCAAGCTTGCCACGACTCCGATGGCGGGGCCAAGTACGCCGGCACTCGCACATGTAGGCGTTTGATCAACTGGCGGCGGCTCAGGAAAAACACATCGTAAGCAAGCCTTGGACGGTTGAAGCAGGGCGACCATGCCGTAGGTGGCGACTGCTCCGGCATAAACATAATCTATTTTGTTTTTGACGCTAAAATCGTTCAACAAGTAACGCGTAAAAAAATTATCGCAACCATCAACCAGTACATCTGCGCCTTGACAGATAGCGTCGATATTATGCGCCGCTAAATCGACACAGTGCGTTTCGATAACGCATGCGGAATTAATGGCATTTAATCGTTCGGCAGCAGCAACCGCTTTGGGCAGGCGTCGTGTGACATCGCTTTCGCTGAACAGACATTGGCGTTGCAGGTTACTTTCGTTAACTACATCGCGATCAATCAATATTAATTTCGCTACTCCAGCGCGGCACAGCCATTCGGCACTAGTGCAGCCCAGTGCGCCGACGCCGATAATGGCAACGGTGGCTCCCTGTAAAAGCTTTTGCCCATCAAGACCAACCTGAGACAGGCGTTCTTGACGGGCAAAGCGTTTGTTATCTGACATTTTATTTGGTGCGAATGGGGGGAGTCGAACCCCCACTACCGAAGTAACTAGATCCTAAATCTAGCGCGTCTGCCAATTCCGCCACATTCGCTTGTTCACTGAATGGGGTGAGTAAGGGGACTTGAACCCCCGACACCCAGAATCACAATCTGGTGCTCTAACCAACTGAGCTATACCCACCATTCAGTGGTGCAGAGTTTAACGTCTGCTTGACTAGTTGAAAAGGCTTACGCAAGAAAAAATGGTGTCCCCGGAAGGATTCTCGCGTATTATTGAGGCGCCATGACAGAATAGGGTAAGGTAATAATCATGATTCGTCTTCCGCTCCTCCTCTCTGCTCTAGCTCTATTGCCAGCTTCTGCATCTGCGCAAAACACTTTGCACGGCCCTGAGCAGCAGATGCTGCAAGTTAGCCCTCAAGGATTGTTTGTGGCACCGTCATTGGCTAATCACCAAGGTAAACACGGATGGACTCTGCAGGTAACACCGGTTACCGCCGATTTAACTTATATGCAGTCAGACCTTCGATTGGAATCGGACGCTGGTGAGGTGTTTTTTTTGCCGCAGATCGATGGCACCGGGTTTTTGTTATCCAAGTTCGGCCAGGTAGTTATTACTGAAGCGACACACTCGGATGCGGTTCCTGTGCAATTGCGGGTGTTGAGTCCTGACGGCCAACTTCAACTCGAGGAAGAAATTCTAGGCCTGACTAGCCCTGTCTTGTCAGCTGATGGTGATCAGCTTGCATTCCGGACGCGTCAGAGCACGGCACTATTAGATTTCAAAACTTTGACGATTACCTATTACCCGCGTTATGCATCCTTTGCGGTAGCGGAAGACGGTACTGTCGCGGGTGTCGTAATTGACACCGAAGAAATCCAGTTGCATGATAACAAGAGCAACTCCATCAAAGTCGCTATTCCTGCCGCCCCCAAGCGCCTTGCTTTTAGCGCTGAGGGTGACTTGCTGGTCCTGACCTCTCAATCTCTGTTTCGAATAGATGGTCAGCTCGGCAAGCTTGAGCCTTTGTTTGCTCTGCAACAATCAGGGGAGTTGCGCGATTTGCGCGTACATCGAGGAATGATTCATATTGGTTCTCGCCGGACTCAAGGAAATGGATTTCGTGGACATCATTTGTTACTGAATGGTCAAGGAAAATTTCTTGGCCAATTACACAATAGTGCTACGTCCATTCCGCCTCCCGGC
>JAQWRF010000276.1 GCA_029243845.1 Planctomycetota bacterium
ATCGCATCACCATTAATATCATCAATGAATGTTATTGATGATGATAATGAATAGCCCGGACCAATGGCTTCGGAGTCATAATTCAAAGCATCTATCTCCCAAGATGTCGTCATGAATCCACCCTCGGTCATGGGGAAATTAGATTGCGCAATGGCACCACCAGAAACAAGAGAAGTATACGAAATGATAATAATAAGCAATTTCTTCATCCAAGCATATTACCATAAAAACAAAATTTAGGCTCTATATTCGCCCTATAAGGACAAAACGCTATCTAACAAAGCCGGCGTCTAGCCCACGGCGCCGAATATCTGCACCTAGGCCCATATGCTTAAAAATAGCATCCATGCATTCATCAGTATTTGCGCGCACAATATTCGGCATATCCCATTCATCCATACCGCCTGGGAGCTCTTCCAAGAAATTTGCATGCTGCCCATCAAGTACGCGCTTGTCAAGAATAGTAATCGAACCGCGATCATCTTCAGAGCGCAGCAGGCGTCCGCAACCTTGGCGGAACATCGCTAGGGCTTTGGGTAAGTAAATCGTATTGCGTTGAATGCCGTATCCAAGTCGTGCCTGTTGCGCGTACATATAACGGTCGGGTGCACCGTAGGGCAGTTTGGCTATGACGATGTGTTCGCAAGTCGTGCCAGGGAAATCGACTCCATACCAGAAAGTGTCGACGCCTAACAAAATACTTTCGTGATTGGCTTTGAAAGTGCGCATCACTTCTTCTTTACTTAAGCCGGGCATGCCTTGCCATAACAGCTGTAAACCGATTGCTCTGAATTTTGGCGACAAACGTTCGCCGATGCGTTTAACTAGTGCCGAATTGGTGAACAAACCGAGGACGCGTCCGCGCGTGCGCTCGCCTAAGTAGAAGAAATAATTTTCGATGTATTCAAGCCAGGCATCGTGATCGGGGCCGCGATAGGCGTAAGGTACGGCGTCTTCGGGTACGCAATAAATGGCGGCATCGGTAGAGAAGGTTGTCGGCCCACTGAACTCTTCGACGATACGCCCAGCTCGTTCTTGCTTGTCTTCAGCAAGAATGTCTAAGCCGAGATAACCGCGCATCGGCTTGAAGCTATCGCGAATTTTAGAAGTGGCACTAACTAACGCCGCCGATTGCAACGACGGAAAATAAACATCGCCCAACCATTCTTGCGGCAACAAATATTTCAACAACAACAGTGGATGCCTTCGCCGCGTAAACTCAGCTTCGAAATGTAACTTGTCCGAGAAATCAGCTTCACCGCTTTCGCCACCTAACCACAATTCTAGTCCTTCACGCCAGTGGTCTAAGCTTTCTAGCGGTCGGTGTAAACGCCAGCGTATTTTTCGCGCTAAACGTAATTCGATATCGCCTAACTCTTCGATGGTGGTGCGCAATGCGCTATCTAAACCATTCACCGTATCTAAAAAACTTTGCAGAGTGGTTAGCAGTTCATCGCCGCGTCCGGATTCGAGATATTCGTGAAACAACGACGCCGATTCGGTGCGCGTACGTTTACCTTCTAGCTCGCGCCGATATTCGTTGAAGGTTTTTAACTCGCTAGATGTCTCAAACGCTACCGCGTCAAGTTTAGAACACAACTCTTGCGCATCTTCTGCTGCCTG
Organism: Planctomycetota bacterium; assembly: GCA_029243845.1. Lineage (GTDB taxonomy): Bacteria > Planctomycetota > UBA1135 > UBA1135 > UBA1135 > JAPKEZ01. The sequence continues at coordinate 1,624 of JAQWRF010000276.1, forward strand.
ACCTAAACGCGGCGGCATCACCGGCAAGTTGTTAATCAACTTACTTAACATTGGTAACGCCGCGCGATCACGTCCGCGATTGCGTCGCAGGTCTTTGGATAGCTGCATGACTTCTTCGAGCTCGATATCGAAAGACCGAGCTGACAACGCGACTTCATGTAAGTGGTCGCATTCGTCAAAAACCACATGACTAAACTCGTCGGGCTGCGCCAAAATGAAGGCGTGATTGGTCACCACAATATGCGAGCGCAAAGCCTGCTGAGTGCGGATGCCCGCCGCGCAGCGCATCGCCGACTTGCCGCGACAACACGCTGGCAAGGCGCGCGTTTGATTAATCATAGCCCGTGCTTGGCGCAAAGTCGCCGGAGCGTTAGCGCTAGGCACACCAGGTGAAACCGGAAATCCGTCGAGGTCGGCAGCGATATCTTCACAGTAAAAAACCGCCAGTCGCATCCAGGTGATGCGTGCAATAGAACTAGCTGCTGAAGGTTCGGGTGCGGTGTCGATGATGGCGCGTCCGCAAATGTAGTTGTTGCGGCCTTTGAGTAGGCTGATGCGCGGTAGTTGCTCGTCGGTTAATCCGCATTCTTTGAGTAGTTCGACGGCGCGTGGTACTTCGTTGAAGAAAGCTTGTTCTTGTAGTGCGCGGGTGTAAGTTGAAACGGCGACGCGGGTTTCAGCTTGTTTGGCCCACCAAAGTAATGGTGCGAGGTAGGCGAGGGTCTTGCCAGTACCAGTTGGCGCATCACCTATTAAGAAGTTGCCATTGTCGAATGCTTCGGCTACTTGCTGCGAAAGTTCTAGTTGTCCGGCGCGCGGCTCGGCATCAAAGTGCTTGCTGAGGCGGTCGAAAAATTGTTGTAGCAAAATATTACGTGTCGCAGGGTCGGGTGCCGCGTCTTCATAACGTGAACTGAGAATGTCTTTCCCGTCATATGTTTGATGATAGCTACGCTTAAACATGGGGGTGATGGTATTCAAGATGCGCTCAGAATCAGTGGCGGCTATCTCGCAGTCGCCACTGAATTCACCATCGCTAAGAGCGTCGCCGAATAGGTCGGCGTTACCACTGCCGGTGTATTGGCTCGGCTCGTCAAGCAGGCTTTCAATAATTTCAAGCCACTGATTCAGCGGGCT
>JAQWRF010000279.1 GCA_029243845.1 Planctomycetota bacterium
GCTTTGTCGGCGCGCGCTTGAACCGTTAAGGACATGTAAGGCGATGGCGAGGCATCATCAAACCATTCGCTAACTTTTTCTTCTAGAACCGATGGTGCGAAAGGACGGTAAGACTCGCGCTTTTTAATCGCCGAATTAATGCGCTCCACCATTTCGCCGCGTCGCGGGTCGGCCAAAATCGAGCGGTTACCAAGTGCGCGCGGGCCAAATTCTGAACGGCCGTCGAACCAAGCTACTATTTGACCATCGTTAATAGCTTGAGCCACTACGTCGGCAACGTCAGTGTCTTCGAGATCGGCTTCTTCAATCCAGTCTTGCCAATCGTTTAATGCCGCAGCGGTATCGTCATCGGTGTATGCAACGCCCGAATATGGCGAAAGCGCTTGCTGCTGAGCGGGTAGCTGCTGGTTATTAAGTTGAGCATAAGCAAAAGCTGCGCAACCCACAGCCAAGCCCTGATCACCAGGGTAGTGGGGAATAAACACTTGTTCAAATCCAGCTTCGCGGTGAATGCGACCGTTTAGCGTAGAGTTTAGTGCGACACCGCCAACAAAAATCAAATTCTTAGCGCCCGTTTTAGCGCGTAGGTCTTGCAGCTTTTCAAGCATCACGGTTTCGAGATCGCTTTGCATGTCAGCAGCTAAACTCGCATAAGTACCGCGGTTCTTTTCATCATTCCACTGATTTGGATTGGCTGCATTACGCAAACGCTGCCAGTCGATAACCAAGTCATCTAAACTACCGCTTAAGATGGGTTGGCGCTTGTAGTCTTTGTTCCATTCGCTGGCCAAGGGAGCCATGCCCATAACTTTTCCGCAGGCATTCCAATCAGCAAAGATATGTGATGACACGCGCGAGTAAAGCGCGCCAAGTGAGCTCATGTCTTCGAAGCCATAGTTGTAAAGCAACGAAGGGCTGGGCTCGGGAATAAAGCGCTTGAATAGTTGTTGAATGTTGCCGCCTTCAAACAAAAAGGCCGATTCACCCTCGCGCCATCCGAACGCTTCGTCTTTGCGCTGAACTTCGTGAAATAGAGGATGCTTATCTAGGCTCAAATCGGTGAAGTAATTTTCGCCGGGCATTTGCATCTCGTGCAAGGTCGAACCCATACCGTCGGCAACCACGATAATGCCGTTGTCGAATGGAGCGTAGGGTAGCGCCGACCATGCGTGTGCCAGGTGATGCGACAACTCGAGGCGCTCGATGCCAGGCAGTAAATTGAAATCACTGACGTAGCTGGAGCGGTACTGAAAGAGTGCGGTCGACCAATCGACAGAATCGTGAAACCTATCGATACGAAACAGGTGATTGTTGGCGCAGACCATGCGCACATCACTTAATTCGGCGCCGACAGCATTCAGTGCATGCTCGACGAGATCGGCGGTGTCACCACCATCATGCTTTTTGCGACTGACGCGCTCTTTCTCGCCGCAGAACAACATCTTGCCGTTGGTATCAAGCACACACACTGCCGCGGAGTGCGTGTATTGGTTCAGTCCGAGGATGAGATTGCGTGCCATCTCTGCAAAGAATAACGGATTGCAGCACTTTAAGGTATCATTGTTATAAAATACCCCCAACTGTCTCTGACGAACACCCATGACTGCACAACTCACATTATCCTCAGGACGCGCCGGAGTACGACATGCCAAGTCTTAGAATCCTGCCGCTATTGCTATTAGCCGTTGCTTGCAGTGGCGATAGCGCACCGCCAATAGAATCTGGCGATTCGCAAGCGCCGTACTCAGAAGCTCTTGAAATTGAAGATGCTCGTGCGCGCACATCACGTCCGCCGCATTCCAATAGCGCTGCTTTTATGACCTTGATCAACAATGGTAACGAGGATTTGGTGATAGTCGGTGTAAAAACACCACGCGCAAAAGTTGCCGAGCTGCACACCATGCTGCACGAAGATGGCAAGATGAAAATGCGCCGCGTTGAGCGTTTAGTGGTGCCGTCCAAAGGCGAATTAGAATTGAAGCCCGGCGCAGATCACTTGATGTTTTTCGAGCTTGATAAAGCGTGGCGCATCGGCGACCAGCTAGAACTGACCTTGTTGTTTGCTAAGCATCCAGAGCAGGTGGTTAGCCTCGAAGTCGAAAAGTAATGCGGCGGATTCTCATATGCTTTTTGCTGATTAGTGCTTCCTGCGCGGATGAAGAGCTCGAGATTTATGACACTATCGGTGGCGATTTCGTTTTGCACGATCAGTTTGGCGATAAGTATCAACTTAGCGCGCACAACGGCAAAATCCGGTTACTGTTTTTCGGGTTCACGCATTGCCCTGACATTTGCCCAACCACTTTGGCTGAAGTCCAAGAGGTGTGGCAACAGCTTAGTGCAGAGCAGCAGCAGCAAATCGAGATTTTGTTCGCCAGCGTCGACCCTGAGCGCGATAGCAGCGATTTACTGCGTGACTATCTAGGCAGCTTCGATTTACCCGTTATTGGTTTGCGTGGCAGCGATGCGGAAATGTTGGAAATAACCGCAAAATACGCATCTTTCTATGAAAAAGTGAGTCTGGATTCGGCGCTTATGTACACAATCGACCATTCCTCGCAGACCTTCGTCATTGATAGACAAGGCAAAATACGCGGATGGGTTACTTATGACCAGCCGCCGTCCGCATTGCTTGAGCTGCTGAATCGATTGTTGTAGATTTAAGGTTGGCATTTATCTCGGCTCAGCGGTATATTTTGAGGCAGAACATGAAAGCAATCCTACTTATAATTACTTTAGCTGCTAGTGCCAGCTGTGCCATGCCTACAGCGGCAGGCACTGATTTCGTAACCGGTCAAACCCGCTTGGGCGGTCGTGCCGCCGTGACAAGCTCATCTGACACACCAGATGGTAGTGGATATGTTTTGTTCGACGTTTACGCTTTTGACGCCGGCGTGTTCTTTACTGACCAACTCGAACTAGGCGCTACCGTAGAAACCTTGACATCTTCCTTTCTTAATGATGCTCAGTTGTACACAGGCTTTGCTCGTTATTACCTAAAAAGCGAAGGCAATGTTCGTCCTTTCGTGCTAGCTGGCGCAGGCTTGTATAAGGCCGATGACGGTTCTGGAGATGTTTACCGTTTGGGTGCAGGTGTTTCTCAATACATTTCAGAGAGCACTAGTTTTGAGCTTTACGCTGAAAATCAGTTCTCATCTTATGTTACAGACCCTCCTGCTATCGAGAAGGAATCCGATGCGTTAAATATTTATTTTGGTGTAAACATCTTTTTATAAGAAGGTGCGCTTGCCGATTAACTGCTTAGCAGGATTATTTTTGGGCGGCTTGGCCCACGTCTTACTTTATCCTCATGCACCAGGCTTTGATTTTTTCGCCCTTAAGTACTTATTAGTTCAAACGGGTGGTTTGCTTGGCATC
>JAQWRF010000369.1 GCA_029243845.1 Planctomycetota bacterium
TAATCCTGCTTTGCATCACCGGTCGGTGTGCGTTGCATAATTGGCGACACAAGGGCCAAGGCTTCTTGGTACATTTCCTGGGCTACAAGCCGGTCAGCCATACGGTGCGCCTTTTCACGGGTGCACCACGCGAGATTAATCTTGACTAAATCATTGTCTACAAAATTTAGGCTCACAGAAAAGGCATCGGCAGCACTACTGAAGGCATCTAATTGCATATAGTGAGCACCGAGCGAATAATACAACTCGCCTCGCAATACATCACTTAGATTATTAGAGATATCAAGAGTGTCCTGGAGCTCCTCGAGACTAGCGGACTGTGACAGGCGATTTGCAACGGGCTGCAGCGGGTCAAGAGCATGCAATAATTCGCTAAAGGCGTGCACAATTTGTTGCGTTTGTTGACGACCCACTCGTTCTTGGTAAGCAATGTATGTCATCAAGCCCGCCGCCATTATCAAAGAGGATAATAAAGCAGCAGGCCAAGGATAGCGCTTTACCCAGCGACATACTTTTTGCCAAAGCGTATCAATCGAAACCGAAACTTTTTCGTTGTTTAGGTAGCGAGCAATATCGGAATGCAAAGATGCTGCCTCAGGATAGCGCTCGTTAGGGCTATATTTCAATCCGGCTTCAATAATTGCCCGTAGCGGCTCGTCGGTTTTCTTGAAAGCCTCGCCCCAAACAATTCTGCCGGCGACAGCAGCGTCTTTGGTGTCAAACAAACCTTCTACTCGATAAATGCCATCACCGGTCAACATCGAGTGCATTGCGGCGACAATATTGAAAACATCGGTCTCTGCAGTAACAATAGGGTTCTCAAAAAACTGTTCTGGCGCGGGGTTAACGAAATTGCCAATAAATTGTCCGGAGACATCGCCGCCAGAAATACCGTCGATTGAACAGCGCCCGAAATCACAAAGGCGGAAGCGGCTGCCATCCCAGAGAATGTTGTTAGGCTTGATGTCGCGGTGAATAATTTGATCATGAACACCGGTGTGCGCAGCAGCTAGCCCTTCAACGACCACATTAAATTTCGCTAGGCGCTCGCGAGGACCCATGTTGTTGAAGACTTCGCATTCACCTTTAATGCAACTGAGCAAAGTCTTTGTTCCGCCGTGGTCGAGCACCATATAACTTGGCGAACCTGGCTCGGAGCTGTATTCGAGCAACTTAATTACGCCATCGTGGTTTATTGCGCCAAGGGCACGCGCCTCAACTTCAAAACGGTGACGCGCACCAACGTCGACGTTGGGCTCGCGCAAGATCTTGATGACGACGTCGCGCTGTACGCGGTGCTCGTAAGCTAACCATACCTGAGCGTCTGAGCCATCGCCGATAACTTCTTCTAGGCGATATTTGCCCTGCGCGAAAGAATCGCCTGGATTAAAATGCAACAGCTAGGTGGTCGACCAAACGTTGCACCTTTTTGCGTAAGGCAATTTCGCTAACGTTATATTTAATACTCATCTCGACAAATGGCGTCTTGTTATTGTAATCTGCAATTAATAGCTGCTGGTCGGATGGTAGGCGCGATATCAAATTCGCCAGTCGATCAGCCTGCTCTTGAACGATTAGTTTATCAGCGGGAGATGTATATGTGTCTGCGACTTTGTCGGATATTTCTTCATCAGAGCTCAATAGAGTCCCTTTTTTGCGCGTTAAGGCGATGGCGTGTTTGTTCATGCGCCAATAAACGAGGTTGCAGAATGCGTTGTATCCGAGAAAACTCGGATATGGCGTATCGGATGAAAATATTTTCATGACCACCTCGGTCAATAAGTCGAGGGTATTATGAACCGAGCGCAGTGACGGATAATTGGCGAGGATGCCCCGCTTGGCCGCGCATGACTGCCATACGCAGCCAAGTAATTCGTTCTTTAC
>JAQWRF010000280.1 GCA_029243845.1 Planctomycetota bacterium
CCAACGCCATCTGACGGGAAACAAGTTTGCATAATGAAGACGGCAGCCAAGCCCCAAAGCAATAATGTTAAAATTTTCTTACCCATGATATTATTCTTTTATTTATCTGCCTATTTGCAAACGCAAACTTAGCTTTTCTGGTAATTTAGCATCGAGAATCAATTTCTGCGCTGCTTTTATTTCGTATGAAACACGGCGCCAACTTAGGCGCTTGCCACTGAGGATCGCGTAACACAATTCCGGATTACGGTCGCGCGGCTGACCTACAGAGCCGACATTAATCAGATACTTCTGACCGTCTTCCAGCTCGAGGCTATCGTTATCTTTTACCGCAATAAAAGATTCTCCCGGAGTAAAGTATCCTGGGTGATGCGTGTGGCCGTAGAAACACACATTGTTATTCATTGCAGCAAAGTTCGCTTCTAAGGCTTCACAACCCGCTTCGAGAGTCGGCAACAGATATTCTGTTTGCGGCTGGCGTGGCGAGGCATGCACGACGTTAAATGCCATGCCCTCGTCGTCGACGAACTCTGACATTTCGCGTTTTAACGAATACATAAAGTCGTAAAGTTCTTCGAGCCTGTCGCTGGCTTCGATTTGCTCACGGGTCCAGTCGATTGCCTGACGTGCCCATTCGTTAAAGTACAACGCCATGTTTGAATTCAATAAGGCGTCGTCGTGATTGCCGAGCATCGACATCTCGCAAGTATCGCGGATTTTAGCGATGGTTTCGAGCGGCGCACCGCCATAACCAACGATATCACCAAGACACAAGATGCGTTTAACACCCTGAGCTTCTATGTCGGCCAAAGCCGCTTCTAACGCGTGAATGTTAGAATGAATATCGGAAATGAGAGCAATCAAAGTAATTAGCTGAGTTAAGAGTGGTATTCTAACGTAGCCTGACGGGCGACGCGACAGGCTATATAATCTGTTTTGCCCAAATTAATGAATAAACTCATACTCAAGACCGCCCTTCTAGCTTCAATCAGTCTAGTTTCAGTCGTTACTGCCCAAGAGCTACCGACAACCGACCTTGCCACCGTCAATGGCGAGAAAATCAGCGTTGAACGCTATAGAGATTTTCTATTCACCACCATCGGCAGTAGCGAATTAGCAAGATTGGTAGACACCGTATTGATTGAACAAGCGGCCAAAGCATTCGACATCGTGATTGACGCCGACGTCCTCGCTCAGCGTGTTGATGGGATGTGGCGTGACCTTTTCGCTCCGGGCAGTGAAGAAGAATTTCTGAGGACCTATTTGCCACAAGGTTTCAACAAAGAGATGGCTGTCGCTGCATTACGCGCTAGCGCTTTAACCCAATTGCAGCTTGAGCATTACATTGTTGCTACGCGCATTATCACCGATCAAAAGTTGGAGGAATCTTTCACCGCACAGTATGGGCATAATGGCATCAAAACAGAAGTCGCACACATTATGATAATGCCGCACAACATTCGAGCCGCGGCATTAGCGAACGGCACTGCAATAAGTTTCGAAAACGCAAAGCAGATCGCTTCCGATAAAGCCAAAGAGTGTTTGCGAAAATTATCTGCTGGCGCACCATACAGCGAGATGGTCGCGGAATACTCACATGACAACACTAGCAAGCTGAATAAGGGTATCTTGCCTACATACCGCCCTGGCATGTACGGCGAGGCTTTCAGGGCCGAAGTTGAGCGACTTGCCGCCACGCATCCCTGCTCTAGGGAGTTTTTAGCGGTCGAGTCGGGCGCCGGCTATCACATCATTAGAGTCCACTCGCGCGTCGTCACGCTGCTAAGTGATGTTCGAGTTACGTTAACCAAAGATTTACTTGAAGCACCCGCTGACATTAGCGAAATCAAGCAGACCATTGTCGACTTGCGTGCCGCAGCGAAAATCGAATACTAATCGAGTCCTTTATAAACGTTTTCAGCAGCGATTAATTCAATCACACTCGCAGGCATTTGCGCAGCCTCGCCGCCAGCCATCAACTGCTGCCGCACGAACGATGAACTTATATCAACCACCGGCATATCCATAAATTGCGCACGAAAAAGCCTGCGTAAATCGGGTGCCAAAGAAGCCGTGTAGTCCGCGAGTTGCTGCGCGCCCCACCCAGGACGTGGTACCAATAGAAAACGGCAGGTGGCAAACAGACGCGGCAAGTCATGCCAAGTATTTAAATGCGACAAAGA
>JAQWRF010000017.1 GCA_029243845.1 Planctomycetota bacterium
TAGCTCTGTTCGTCAAGTTTACATCGATGGCGAACGCGTCTGGAATCGTGAAAGCCTAGACGCACTCGATACTGATGCGGTAGTTGTGCGTGCGGGCACGTTATGGACGGGTGATGGTGCTGCGCTTAGCGGCGGCGTTGAAGTCCTCATGCAAGGCGGGCGCATTATCGCTGCCGGGCATCAAGTTCCGCATCCGATGGGTGCGCGTATTATTGAGGCTGGTGATGACGCTCATATTACTCCGGGCTTTATCGATGCCAAGGGTTACGTTGGTATGACTAATGGCACTCGTTTGCCGTCTAACATAAGTATCGCGCGTCTGGCTGATTCATCATTCTATGCCCAAGCTTGGCAGCATGTTGCTCGTCAAGGGGTTACTTCGGTTGTAGTCGGTTCATCGCGTTACGAGAAATACGGCACCCGCGCCGAGGTTATTAAAACCGCTGCGCAAGGCGACAGCCAATCAGGTTTGGATGGCGACGCTGTGGTGTTCTTTGATGCGAGCACTCGTGATCATGCTAAGGCTTCTGACTTAGATTCTTTGCTGAAGAGAGGCAAGAAGTATGCCGATAGTTTTACCGCGCATGCCGACGAGTACGCCACATGGCAAAGTGAAGACGCTTCTAAAACGAAAACGGCGCGTCAAGAAAGTGAGCGCGAGTTACGCATACGTTTAGCGCAGAACGTAGGCGCTGGGACGGAGATTGTCGAAGAAGAGGCCGCTGCTGAAGAAGGCGACAGCGCAGAAGAAGAGGAAGGTGAAGAAACTGAAGAAGAGGTCGCTGCTGTAGACCCAATAAACGGAATGTGGGAGGGGACTATCGAGCACGAGATGATTCCTGAGCCCGTAACTATCAATGTTTTCTTGCATCACGAAGGTAAAGATGTGACGGCTGTTTTGAGTTCACCCGATGACCCTTCTGGAGAGACACTAGAGGTTGAGGGCGGCATTTACGAAAATGACACTATCCATTTTGAAATGCCTACCGAGGTGGGTCAATTGATGGTTGACTGTATTATTGATGCGCCAGATGCGATGAGCGTCTCGATTGGGCTAGCTGGCATCGGTGGTGTTGATTTCACGATGGAGCGTATCGAGGTCGAGCAAGCGGGTGACTTTACGCCAAAGAAGAAAAAGTCAAAAGCTGACGCTGGTCCTGCCGCGCCTGATAAAAACAATGATCTCGAAGGTATGCGCGCTTTGTTTGAGCAGCGCGGTGTGGCGGTGGTTAAAGTTTCACGCATCGACGAAGCTGCTGAAGCGATCGCGGCTTTTACGAAATACGAAATACCGATGAATTTGATGGGTCTCGCGTACAGCGCCGAACTCGGTGATTTACTGCGCGGCAGTAACGTGGGGCTATTGCTTTCTGCCGATACCGTTTCACGCGTTGGTGGCGTCGACTCAGTGCCGGTTACCATGATTAACGCTGACGGCATTGCTACGGCGTTTTACAGTGACTCGCAGAATGGTTCTGCGACGATAGCGCAAGCATTAAGCTTGGCGACAAGTTACGGCTTAGGTGCTGAGCAAGCGTTAGCCTCGCTAACCTCGCAAGCCGCTGACGTGCTTGGTGTTAGTGACAAGATTGGACGTATTAAATCCGGCCTTGATGCCGACATCGTAATCTTTAGTGGCGCGCCGTTTGATTTGCGCTCACAAGTGCAAACTGTTTTTGTTAATGGCAACGAGGTGCCTCGTAACTAATGTTTTCTTTACTACTAGTATGCGTCGCTGCACCGCAGCAAGTCGAGGACACCACGGTTTATTTTGCTTCAAAGGTTTACACGGCCGATGAGCAGGGCATGATCAATAATGGCGTGGTCGTCACCAAAGGCGACAAAATTGTTTACGTGGGCAAGCGCTCTGACGTCGAAATTGAAGATGGCGTTACCGTTGTCGATCTTGGTCGTAACTGGCTTGTTCCTGGTTTGGTCGAGCCACACAACCATATTGCGGGTAGCTTGAGAGACTTAAATGACACGGTCTTCCTAGCGAACCCCGAACTGCAAACTGCCGAAGTTGTAGTGCCTAATAATCCAATGATGCGCGACGCGGTTGCGGGTGGTATTACCAGTGCGCTGTTTATCCCTGGGTCAGGCTCGAACATGGGTGGTTTCGGCATGTTGGTTAAGACTGCGGGTGGCGACACTGTCGAAGAAGTAACCGTACGTGGTCCCGGCTCCTTGAAGGTGGCGCAAGCGGGTAACCCTGAGCGTTATTCCTTCGGCGTAGGTCGCGCTTTAATGAACTGGAACACTCGCGATACTTTATCTAAAGGTTTAGAGTGGGCGAAAGATTATGATGCTGGCAAAGCTAAGTGGAATCCACGTTATTCTGAATTCTTAGGATTAGGTAATGGCACGGTTCCAGTAAGCGTGCACACGCAAATTTACCAAGTGGTACTCATGACGCTAACGATGCAGGTTAAAGAACTTGGTTTGCGTTCGTTTATTGACCACGGCACCTTTGACGGTTACAAAACGGGCCCCATCGCTGCCGCGCTTGGCGTCCCCGTAATGAACGGTCCGCGTCAGTTTTGGTTCGACCGCTCCAATGCGCGCATCATGGGTAACGCTGCAGGTTGGGCTGAAGCCGAAGGTTTGATTTTAGGTTACAACACCGACTCTCCCGTTGTGCCTCAAGAAGAGTTGCCTTTGCAGGCAGCGATGGGCGTGCGCCTTGGCGCGGGCACTAACGAAACCGCGCTCAAAGGCATGACAGCTTACGCATCGCAAGCGCTGTTAATGGAAGATGTTGCTGGACGCTTAATTGAGGGCCTTGACGCTGACATGGTTTGCTGGACAGGCGATCCTGTTGACCCTCGTTCATCGGTGTTGAAGGTGTGGATTCGTGGTGAAAAAGTTTACGATACGGACTCCGATAAACGCCGTTTTTAAAATTAAATGTTAAGTTTAATCGCCCTTAGTCTGGTTACTCCGCAAATCGCTTTAGATGCAGGAGTCGCTTTAACTATGGACGACCGCCATGTCATACACAATGCGCGGATACTGATTAGCGCAGCTGGCAATATAGAAAATGTCGGTCGTCAATCGGGCGTGGCAATACCCGAGGGTTACCAGCACTTAAGTTTCCCAGAGTCATTCGTGTGGCCGGGCGGAGTCGATTTGCACTCTCACACGCAAACGGGTGGCTGGGGTGACATTAACGACATGGTGCATCCCGATAATCCAGAGTTGCGCACACTAGATACCATACGCGCCAATAATCAGTTACATAAAGTTGGCCGTGCTGGTGGCGTCACGATGGTCAACGCTATTCCTGGTTCAGGCACCAATATTTCTGGCGCCGGCACCTTGGTGCAATTAGTGAACTCGAGCCATGTCGAAGACGTGGTTTACAAATACCCTGGTTCTGTGAAAGTGGCGCAAGGTTACAACCCCGAACGCGGTGATGACCTTGGAGCGAGCCGCATGGGCATGTGGTGGATGCTGCGCTGGTATCTCGATCGTGCAGATGCAATCGCGCAAGCTGATAGCTTGGCAAAACATCCTGACATGGCATCCATTGCCGGAATCTTTCAAAAGAAGCACCCGTTTTTAGTGCACACTGCTGGAGCGCGAGACACTTATGGCACCGTGCGAATGTTTCAGCTCGAAGCCGGAGTTCCTGTTGTGGTAAGCCACGGTTCGTTTAACGGTTTTGCAGTTGGTAAAGAATTGGCAGCGGTTAACGCTAGGCTAAATATCGGCCCGCGTAATTTTGATTTTAACGTTGCGAGAAATGCGCAAATCCGCGGTTTAGTTGAAGCCTATGAATCCGCTGGCAACACGGATATATCTATTCAAACCGACGCGTCGGTGATTCCGCAAGAAGAATACATCTACCAAGCCACCTTGGCTGAGCGCCTGGGGTGCTCAACATGGATAGCACTTGAATCCATCAATGTGCGTCCTGCTTCTCAAATTCAGATCGACGACCGACTCGGGTGCCTCGCCGTTGGCTTGCGCGCAGACTTGGTTGTTAGTTCTGGTCAACCTTTAGACCCGCGTGCTGCTGTAGAAATCGTGATGATTTCTGGAGAAGTTGTTTACGACATCAGCGATGGTCAAATGTACTAATCTTTATAGATGATAATTTCTTCACTTTTAATTACGCTAACTAGCTCACTCGCCTGGCAGCAAGCCGATGAGCGTGAACTAGTAGGGCGTGTCACTGCTTATCGCCTCGACCGTATCGAGACTCTTGATGGCGATGCTTTAACCAATGCAACGGTGCTTGTGCAAGATGGCATCATCCAACGCATCGGTAAGGTTGTGATTATTCCTGAGCATGCAACGGTTCATGACTTGCGTGGCACGGGTGCGGTGATGACTCCGCCATTGGTGTTGTCGCACGCTAACTTTTTACAAAGTGATCGGCGTGATGGCGGCAACAATTCACGTTTTATTGCAGCCGACTCGCTGTGGTTAGCGGCCGATTGGCAGACCGGCTTGTGGGAATACGGTGTGGGCATGGTGGCAGTAGACCCTCCGGGGAATGGCGCGCCAGGACGTACATCAGTGCTGAAGGTTGCAGCATCTGAGAAGCGGCCCGAAACTTTGGTTGACGACTTGCACCTTAAGCTGGACATGGCCACCAACTCTTCTGCTAAGAGCTTGATTCGCAATGGTATCAAAGCAGCTGAAGCAGCTATTGAAAACGAAATTCAGGCCGAGAAAGACTGGAAGAAATCTCGCAAAGAGTGGGACGCCAAGAAAGAAGAAGAGAAGAAGGCTGCAGAAGCAGCGAAGGCTAACGGCGAAAAAGCAAAGAAGGTTAAAGAGGGCGACGAAGAACAAGGTCCGCCCGAAACCTTTGAAGCGCCAGTGATAAAGGACAACGAGCAAGCTTTTGTGGATTGGGTTCGCAAAGAGCGCACCGTGCAAGTGCACATGCGTTCGGCGTCAGATTGGCTGCACTGGATGCAAATCATGGAAGACCGCGAGGAAAATTACGAAGTGGTATTCTCAATGGGTAGCACCACCAATTTGCACGAAGTCATCGACAGCGTTGTCACTAGCGGAGCACGCATTGACTTGCCGGCACGCATGAGCTTTTTACCTTACACGCGTAATCGCGTCAACATTGCTGCAGAGTTAGTCGCAGCAGGTTGCGAGAAATTGATTCTCTCGCCGACATCGAACAGCATAGCTGGACTCAGGGATTTGCGCGCTAGCGTATCACGCTTGATTGCTGAAGGCCTTGACCAAACTATTGCCTTACGTGCAATTACCCTTGAGCCTTCTTTGGCTGTTGGGCAAGAAGAAGTGATGGGCACTATCGCTATAGGTATGCCTGCGTCATTCGTCATTTGGAGTGGCGACGTTTTCGACCCACTCACCGAAGTAGATAGTTTGGTGTTAGATGGCGAAGAGAAATTCAACCGCGAACAATTTGAGTCCGAGTTACTACGATGAAAACAATCCTACACTTAATATTGATATCCGTTCTTTGCGCGAATGTTAACGCGCAAGATCAAGACAGTAGTTACCTCGCAATCGTTGGCGGCGACATTCACACTGTTACTGACGGCGTGATCATGAAGGGCGTCGTGCTATGCAAAGACTCACGAATCCTGAAAGTTGGTAAGCGCGTACGCATCCCTGAGGGTGCCGAAATCATCAATGCCGAAGGTATGCAAGTTTACCCAGGCTTGATTGCTATCGATGCTTCTGGCATCGTTGGCGGCCGTGGAACCGATGTCGCAGACTCTTACGACCCATACGCCCTGTACATTGACTTGGCTTTGGCTGGCGGAATTACCACCGTGCAAACTGGCGGAATGGTAGCCAATCTAAAGCACGGCACTATCGATAACGTCCTCGTTGGTCCGACGGAGTGGGTTAATCTTAATTACTCATCAACGTCATCAGCGGGTCGCCGCCGCGTTCGTGACGAGTTCTCTAAGGTGCGTGATTTTATGCGCCTT
>JAQWRF010000030.1 GCA_029243845.1 Planctomycetota bacterium
ACCGAATATTATGTGGATATCAGCGCTGCTGCCGGCGGCGATGGCTCTTCGGCCCTCCCCTGGGCAACTATTTCAGAGGCGGTTGATTCCGGGCAGTTAGCGGATGGCGATACCGTTCACATCGCAACCGGAATTTACGACACTGAAAACTTTCCAGTGCAGTTGGTCCCGGGCGTCAGCTATATCGGCGCCGGTGTCAACACCGAAATTCAGGTGCCAAGCTCGCCACTAGTTAGCGGCGCAATTCTTCAGCTCACCACGCAACCCGGAGTATCCAACACCACTCTGTCCAACGTCAGCCTCGATGGCATGGCCGAGAACGGTTTATTTGTCTTCGGATCGCAATCAGCAACGACATCTGTCGTCGTTGACCAGGTCACTTTTAATGGGCTCGGAGACGGCGGCATGGTAAGTGTCAACACCGACAATGTGTTGGCGAACCTCACCATCTCTAACTGTAATGTCACAGACGGCAATATCTTGGAGCTGAGCATGGCAATGGGGACAGCATCTTTGTCCGGTACCCAAATGATTAGCGTCACCGATAACACGGTGAACAACGCGAGCTTTGACGCGATCGACATTCAAAACCTGAGTGACATGAATTGCGATATTACGATCTCGGGGAACGTCGGCGATGTCATTGGCGACAATCCGATTGTCCTTGACTTACACAACACCCCTATTATCGATATCACCATCGAGAACAACAGTTGGAATTTAGCGGACGACGAAGTAATTGACGCCGCAATTCAGCAGTACCAAGACCTCAATCTAAACATCAATAATAATACTGCTACGAATAGTGATGACGATGGGTTTACGATTAGCTTATCCGCGTATTCGGATTCATCGGTAGCCGCTGTCATTAACATTAATGACAACACGTTTGAGAATACGGATGACGACGCGATCGAAGTTTTCAACGCTATCTATGACATCTCTGACACCATTAGCGTAAACACGGCCATCAGCGGTAATTCGATTTCTGGGGGCGCAGATACTGGCATCCACATCTATTACTCTTTGAGCTCGGTTGGCGCTGTGGCTAACATCGAGAACAACTGCAACAATAATACGATTAGCGATTCCGAGATTGGACTACGCTTCGATTTAGAGATGTGGTCAAACACTAGCAGCATTGATAATAGTTTAAAGCTGCGTGGCAATACCATCACCTCGAACGTCGGCCAAGGAATTAGCTTCAACATAACGAATAGCTCTTCGCCTTCGAGCTCTGTAAACCTTAGCATCGACCTCGGAACTTTAGCCGAGCCAGGAAACAACACCATTCACAGCAATGGGCCGAATCACCCTGACTTCAGCAGTTCATCGTCTTTCTCATCTTCATCGTCCTTGAACGACATCGGCGTGTATAACTCAATAGAGTTCGCGGACGTCGAGATACCGGCGTACGGCAACGACTGGAATTCAACAGACCTCGCTGCAATCGAAGACAACCTCTATCATCGTGTTGATGACCCGGAACTCATGCTCATTCTGTTTGACGCAGGCGCGCCCTTGCCTCCCGGACCGCCTATTGCTGTTTACGATACACGCACTCCGGCAGACTGCGGCCCGCTAGTTATCGATGTTGCCGATAACGACCTCGATGTCAATGGCGATCTCGATCTAGAGTCCGTAGTCATCACGCACAACCCCGCGCACGGCACCGTTGTGGTGTTGGGTGGCGGCTTGGTCGAATACACTGCGGACTACGCTTGGGTAGGTGCAGACACCTTCAACTACCACATCAGTGACCTCACAGGCTTAGTGTCAAACATCGCAACAGTGCAAGTAGATTCTCCGGGTAACAATGAGCTGCCAGAAGCAAACTACGACGCCTACTCGATGTCAGAAGCAGACGGACCGCAAACATACGACATCGCCGCCAACGACACGGTGCCGTCAGGGCGCCCTCTTGATTTAACAACTGTTGATATCACTCAAAACCCAGCAAAGGGTACGGTTGTCAACAACTTAGATGGCACGGTAACTTACACCTACACGGGTGATTTAAGTGGCGCACTTTCTACGACAGATACTTTCAACTATACGATTCGTGACGACTGCGGAGTTTTGTCTAACGTGGCAACCGTTGAAGTAGAAATCACTCGCATTGAGGATATCCCAGATGCAACGGACAACAATGGTTTCAAATTATTCGTTGAACCGTTAAGTGCCGGCCAAGTCGCCAATGTGAATTTTGTAGGCGCGGCAGCAAACAGTGCCATCAAGATTTATGCCTCACGCATTCATCAATTCAGCAACACCGCCTTTGGCATTGCCGAACTTGGTAACCCACGGGTCAATCTTGGCGCGACACAGTCCAACATGTTTGGCAGTGGCTCAGTGAGCTTTACCGTGCCAGCTGCTCTTCAAGGTCAAACGATTTGGTTTCAGGCCTTAGATCACTCGGAGCGAGTGCTGAGCTCTGCAGCAAGTGCAGACGTCAACTAAAGCTGTTTAATCTAATGCCAGTGTTAAGGCTAACCGCAATGTTTCTGTGGCCCTTTGGGAATTTTCACGCGCGGTATCAAGCACCTCCTGATGATTCGGACGGCTGCCGGCAATGCCTGCTGCGAGGTTTGTCAGCATCGATATTGCCATAACCCGTGCACCCATCGCGTGAGCGGCAATGGCTTCAGGAATGGTACTCATGCCGACGGCGTTGGCCCCCATTTTTTGGAGCATCGCTACTTCGGCTGGAGTCTCGTATGACGGGCCAATGCATGCCGCGTAAATACCCGGCGTGATGTCGGGGCATTTTTCAAGTAGCGCCGCGCGCCACTCGGGATGGTACATGTCC
>JAQWRF010000036.1 GCA_029243845.1 Planctomycetota bacterium
GTCATGACAAATACACGCCTTCTCAAACACGGCCTGCTCGGCCGTTTCATGATCGTCGAATGCCATTGCAGCTGCGCCCACCTGCTTAAGTTTACGCTTTTGATAGGCATGGCTCGCCGTGCAAATAGGAGTCTTCGTAAACTCAGTGTCGGCCGCCAAAAAACCTTTAGGGCAACTAGAGCCTGGCTTGCCATCGATGATTTTTTGTCGGCGTTGGTTTTCACTTGCTGAAGTGCGCATCGTCCAGAAAGGAACGCCCAAGGGAGATGAAGGGCTCAAGAAAATATCTTTAGCCTTTGCGGCAATAATCTTGACCAAACTTTTATCGTCGACGTTGGTGACTTCTGGGACGAACAGGAATGAGCTTCCCCAGCCGGTACCGTCTACCGAATAAACTTCACGCAGTAGCGAGTCTTCTGCGAAGTCGCCAATGCCGCCCTGAGCTGTAATTCTGGCTGAGGGTGGTTTACCGCAATTATTGCGTTGACTCACTTCATGTGATTTGACAATGATTTCGCGCAATGTGTCAATCAGTTGCTGCTTGTTATCACGGAACTCGCCTAACACTGGGCCCATCAACTGGCCCTTGCCACCAAAGGCATGTCCTCCGCAATTGAGGCCCGATTCGACGCGGTATTCCGCGATATGCAAACCGTTCTTCGCGAACATTTTCCCCTGCACCAACGCCGAGCGGTAATCACTGACTTTCAGAATTATACGCTTAGTAACATGACCACTGGCATCTGGGTAGGCGGCATCGAAAGTAGCGATATAGCTAAACAGCCGGCGGTTCATACCTGCCGACAAAACTACTGCGCCATCCACTTTACTGTTCATAAAGCCGCGCAGTGCACTCAAGGCATCGGAGCCATTTTCAGGGTACTCAACACCACGGCGGTCAAAATCGCGATCGAGCTTTGTCATAATATTGACGTCAATCGGGCCCGGAGCAATCGACTCGCGAATTTCGTTTTGCAATTGCAGGCGAGTCTCTGAGTTTTCAGCAACAAGCATCTGCTCGTACTTATTGCGCAATTCGCAATCAGGCAACAACTCGCAATAGCGCACAATCTCGCCATTATCTTCAAAGGACGATTTACGTAGCGCCTCAAATTGCTCAGCTATAAGCTCTTGTAGCAAATTCAAATATGCCGTGATACGCCTAGCTCGCGAATCCTCATCGTAATCACCGATAGCGATAAACGGTCTGCCGTGGTCAAGAGCTATCCTCTTGCGCACTTGTTCGAGAAAAATGTCATCCACCAAAGACACGACGGAGGCAATGCCAAATCGCGCCACTTTTAAAGGGGTGTCAACAGTAAATCCTGTCCCCATTACCGGGATGTGAAAGGTATGCATCTCTAGTCCTATTGTAATCAAAACTCGGGTAGAATATCAACGTGTGGCCTGAACTCTTCACTATCCCTTTCGTCGATTTCCCCCTTCGCGCTTTTGGCTTGTTGGTGGCAACCGGTTTCTTAGTTGGTGTCTCAGTCGGCTCAAAATTGGCTGGCAAATACGGCAGCGACCTCAAGAACGACCCTGAAAACTTCGCTGATGTAAGTTGGTGGGTGCTTATCGGTGTCATCCTTGGTGCCCGCATTGGTTTCGTCCTGGTAAATGCCGAGCACTACATGGCAAACCCCGGCGATATCCTTAAAATATGGGAAGGCGGGCTCGTAATGTACGGCGGCCTCATAGGCGCCATCACACTCGGCATGATCAAAGCCAAGAAGCTTGGGATGCACAAGTGGCAGACTCTTGACTACGGGATCACTGCTGGGTTCCTAGGGCAAGCTATTGGTCGCCTCGGATGCCTTGCTGTAGGAGACGATTTCGGTGCTCCTACGGACTTACCTTGGGCTATCACTTTCCCTGACCCATTACCTCAGGGCTCGGCTTTCCCAATTGAATTATCCACTGTGCCCGTGCATCCGACACAGCTATACATGTCGGCGAAGGCCTTGTCCTTATTCTTTCTAGGCAAATGGCTACTTAAGACTAAGAAATTTCATGGCCAAGTGAGTGCCATCTTATTAATGGCTTACGCCGTGCTGCGCTACATTATTGAATTCTTCAGATTCGACATGGTCGCACGTGGTGGTATCTACAAAGACGGACACACGCCTGAAGACGTAACGGCATATTGGCAAGAGCTTGGTATTGCCAACGAGTTTGGAAGAATAACCGACGTCGCGAAATATCGTGAAATGCTGATAAGCGGTGCAGAAAACATGGCGCCACAGCTGCTTATGTCTACTTCGCAAATGGTTGGCATCGTAATGTTCAGCGTTGGCCTAATATTACTACTGTGGATGCGCAAGATTCCAAGCCTGCAACTTAAAAAGTAAATGGTTTTTTTGGCAGGCATTGACGAGGCTGGCTATGGCCCTTTTGTCGGCCCACTGGTGCATGGCTACTCACTATTCCGAGTACCAGACTTCGACACCGAGTTGTGGTCAGAACTTGCAACAAGCTGCGACCGCAAGCCCGCGCGCACCGACAAGCGCCGACTATGGGTGAACGACTCAAAGAAAGTGCATCAAGGCACTCTCGGACGCGGGCGGCTAGAGCGAACGGTAGCGGCTTTCAGGCAAATCCTAAACACCGACACTATGCTCGACACCTGGCTGTCCGAAAAACCGGCGCCTACCGCCAAAGACTTGCACCACGCACCATGGTTCAAAGATTTGGCAATACCCTTTTGCCCGTCGACCACTTTAGCTCGCAGCAAACTTGATGCCTCATCAGTACAACGCGATCTTTATAACGCCGGATGCAACCTTAATGCTTTTGGCGCACGGGTGGTACCGGCTGCTGAGTACAATAATTTCTTAGACACACTAGGCAATAAAGGCGCGACGAATTTCGAGATCGCTATGCAGTGTGCACGCCACATTATCGAAATAACCGGCGATGCCCCGCTACGCATCGAGCTTGATCAACACGGTGGACGCACCGACTATAGACACGTTCTTAGCAAAGCGCTAAATCCGCAAAAGATAGAAGTGCATGGCGAAAACTCTGGCGGTTCCACTTACAGTTTACATTTCTCGGAACGCACTGTGCAGCTACGTTTCAGTAGTGGCGCCGACCTAGCTCACTTGCCGGTCGCCTTGGCATCACTTGCCGCTAAACAGTCGCGCGAACGCATGATGGATTGCTTCAACGATTATTGGTGTGAGCAGTTTCCTGACCTTAAGCCGACCAAAGGCTATGGCGTCGACGGCAAGCGTTGGCTAGCCGACATCGAGCCGCACCTCGACGATTTGCAAATCGACCGTGCCATTCTGCGCCGTAAGCGCTAAGGCTAGAGCTTACTTAGAAGATTCGTTCGCTTGAAAGAATTTATAGAACGGGTTTGTTGGATCAAACTCTTCCTTCTTCTCCTTCACTGGATCTGGGCCGTAATCGTCACGACGTTTACCGCGGTTACCTCCCTTGCCCTTGCCTCCTCCTTTGAAGCCACCTTTGCTGCGACCAGCCGAACGTTCTTTCTTTTGAGCGTCACGCGCAGCTTCCTGCTCTTCAGTGAGCATACTCAAACGAATTTTCTTCGTTGACAGATCAACTGCCATTAAGCGCACTTCAACTTCTTGCCCGACCTTAATGACCTCTTCCGGGTGCTTAATGTACTCGACAGCACACTGGCTGACATGAACCAAGCCATTACGCTCGGCACCAAATTCAACAAATACGCCGTACTCGGCGATTGTTTTGACAACGCCTTTAAACATAGCACCAACGCGCAAAGTCTCGAGTTTGCGCCCGCTATTACCTTTTGCTGCACCGCCCTGAAAGCGCAAACGCTTTGGCTTGGAGCGCAACACACCATTGCGAATACGAGTAATTACGCCCTGAACATTTTCGCTATCTGTCAATAATTCGGCCAGAGGCAATCGGTCAAACAACTTCGGAGTCTTCAGCAAAGCTTGAAGGTCGAAATCAACCTGTGACAAAGCTTGGTTAAACACCGAGTAATATTGCGGGTGCAGCACACGGCTATCGAGTGGGTTTTCTCCACCGCGTACTCGCATCATGCAGGCTGCCGCCTTAAAGGACTGTGGCGTCCATGCTAGGCGCGACTCAACATCTTGCAAAGAGATAAAGCGACCGGTAGAGCGTTCGGCTAGTAAGTCTTTGGAGTTAAGGCCCGGCACCAACCGCAACACATCAACACTCGCCGCGTTTACATCGAAGCCATGCGTTGCCAACAAAGCACGCAAGAAGGTGTTCTCGAATTCGTCAAGGATGCGCGGGTTAATCTCGCCACGGCACGGCACGAAGGCACGCACAATATGCGGCGCATGAAAAGCAGCAGCGCGAGGATTGGTAGCCAACTCAGCCAACAAATAAGCCTGACGAGCATCATGCCCTAGCAAAGCTTCTTGCGGACGACGCGCAACTTCGCGCACCATGGTTTTTACCACCGACATTGGCATAATCACCATGCGCGGCTTTGGACCAGGCAAGGCTTTTACTAAATGTTTCGAGAAAGAGCGGGACCGGCTATCAGCTTGAATGGCCAATAATGAAATGGGGGCATCACCGATAAACTCTTTAATTTTTTCAGCAAACTTCTCGTCTTTGTACTGAATCTCTAATGTTCGCGGCGTATCCGACTTGTCATTCGTTAACGCAATAACCGCTTTTTCTTTGGTCATTGCACTTAAGCCGATAACCAGGTGCTGTTGTTGACCGCGATCGATAGTGCGTTCTGCTTGCTCCCAGCCCGCTTGCAAAGCAATGTCTTCGGCTTGGCGCTTAAAGCGCGCACGTATGTGGTGCACCATACGAGTGACACGCTCGCTTGCAACGAAATCGAAAAATACCGGGCGGTAAGATTCTCTTTCTTGCGGAGGCACGTCTGCACACTCGCCGAAAAGTTGTTGCACACTATGCACTGGCAGAGAAAACTCTACGATCACTTCATGGGAGCGCTCGGCGCGACGCAATTGCAAGTATGAAGATATGTCAAACTCTGACAATAACGTTGCTTCGGTTAATAAATCTTTATAACGCTGTAAACTTCCTGGGCTAGCCTTTGGGTTAGCCGTAATGGTGATTACCCCATCACTCTCAAATGCCTCGGTCAACTTCAAAGCCAACCTTACATCGCCGCGTAGCTTATCGACAAACGCAACTAAAGCTTCGCGCTCTGGGGCAACGAAACCTTCTGGCGCTGCACTTGGGTTGGCTAGCAGCGACAAGTCTTCGAGTACAGCTTCATTCATGCTGTCTTTCAACAAGCCGGACAATTCTTCATCGAGTTCGACTTCCGCAAGCGCGCGTACTAAATTAGCACGACGACGCTCAACCGCCTCGGCATGGCGAACGCGTTCGAGCAGGACCTCGAAGCCAAAAGGACTCTCAAAAGTTTTGGCAAACGTAGGTTCGGCGCAACGTAGAAAGATTGGATACTCGCCTGCGTCAATGAAGCTACGCAAAGAAGTGTACGTCGGGACTTTTAACCCGAGATGGCGTGCGATTCTAGAATCACTACCGGAAAGTGCTGATGTGGACATAAGTCCATAAAGAATAACATAAACAAAAAAAATTGGGCTTAACAAATCAAATTGTTAAGCCCAATTCAGAAGTCAAAAAGATGCCTACTTAAGGCGCTCTTTAACTAATTCCTCTTGCACATAAGGCGGAACTGGGTCGTATCCGTCTGGTTCCATGGAGAATGCCCCGCGTCCTTGAGTCATGCCACGCAAAGTACCGGCGTAAGAAAACATCTCGGCAATAGGCACTCTACCGCGAACCTCGCGGATTGCACCATCTTGGGACATGTCTTCGATTGCAATGCGACGCGTATTCAAGTCGCCGATTACATCACCTAAGAATTCTTCGGGAACAGAAACGTTTAGCTTCATAATAGGCTCGAGAACTTGGAAGTTGCCTTCTACAGCAGAGCGGAACGCGCGTTGCGCCGCCAGCGTAAATGCTAATTCACTAGAGTCAACATCGTGGTACTTACCAAAGTGAAGTTCGGCTTGTACACCAACGAAAGGCCATCCTAGCTTGCCACCGGTGCTTGCTGCAGCTTCGCAACCCTTGCGCACTGAAGGAATATACTGCGAAGGAACAGTGCCACTCTTAATGCTGTCAATGAAGTTATAGACGGCATCTTGATCTTGATCTTCGTCAGTCGGGTCTGGTGCCCAATTACTAAACTTGATGTTAACCACAGCGTATTGGCCTGAACCACCTGACTGCTTGATTTGCTTGGCTTCGATATCAACAGGATTCAGAATAGACTGACGGTATGCCACACGCGGCGCACCGACATTCACTGGAACACCATGATCGCGACTGATCTGAGTAGTGATAATTTCTAGGTGTAATTCGCCCATGCCCGAGATAACAGTCTCTTCTGTTTCTTCGTCGGTGATTACACGGAATGACGG